>CAZSKV010000371.1:0-2800 GCA_964607495.1 uncultured candidatus Brocadiaceae bacterium | reverse complement strand
CGAAGTGCTGACCGCGGTCTGCGTGCGCCACCAGGGCGGGCGGCAGGAGTTCGTCGACACCGCGCGACTCACGATGCGGCGGCTCACGCCGGAAGCCATCGAACGCGCGGTCGATGCCGACCAACCCTTCGATTGCGCGGGCGGCTACAAGCTCGAGGCACGTGGGATCGCGCTCTTCGCGCGCATCGAGAGTGCCGACCACACGGCGATCGTCGGTTTGCCGCGCCGCACCTGGCGGCGCGCGCTCGCGTCCTTCACGGCCGCTTGAGCATCAGCCTGCGCCTCGCGGCGTCGATCACCGCACCTGGTGGGAACTGCTGCACGAGGAACGCGTTTTCCTGCGACGTCCGTCCTTGCTTTTTCATCAGCTCCTGCCTGCGATCGAGCAGACTCGCCCTCTCGGCGTCACTGAGGGCGTTGAACTTGTCCACGACCGCGGCGTGATGAAACTGCTGGGCTGCTTCGTAGAATCGCGTGGCAGCTTGGAGCTGGGGGTACTTGGCATACGCCATGACCACCGTGACGATGCAGCCCTTCCCCTGTCGCCTGCCACCAAACATGAGAAGCGATGCACCTTCGACGGTAGTCGGAAGTTGCTCGGTTTCTGTCACGATGTAATCACCGTTGCGCAGCGCCCCAAGGCCAACGAGCGCCTCTTCCATGAGCTTCACTGCGGCCGCTTCCCTGAGTGCTCCAGCGGTGTCATCCGACCGCAAGTCACGCCGGAGTGTCTCGACCTGGAGTGTCTTCGTTCGCAGAATCGACTCCACGAGCAGCAAGGCATCCGAGAAATCCTTCCCCTCCAGCGGCCCCAGCGTCACCAGTTCCCCGACCCCGCCAGTCGAATGGCGCTCAGCCCCCCAGCCGGCGTTCGCATCCGGCTCCGCAGTTGGACGAGTGAGCGGAATCCTGGCACCTGCGTGCGCTTGTCCCAACCACGAGCGGACATCATCCAGCGGTACGAGTCGCAACTCCGGTCGAACCGACGGCTGTTCCGGCCACCAAAGGGCAATGCCGATTCCCACGACCACGGCGATCGAGAAGCCCGCTCCCAGCATCAGGCGACGCTCCTTGGCGCGGTCACGCATGATCTGGAAACAAGCGTGAACTACTCGCTGTTCGCGCCAGCGTGCCACACGCCATCGGCACGATCACGGCGTGGCACATTTCGCGCAATTCAGCACTACGGTGTACTCGGCGAGCAGCGTCGCGTTCTGCCCAGCACCATCCCAGATCTTGATCGACTCGGTACCAATCTGAGTGCTCCCGTTCACATCGTCAGTGCAGGTTGCCGCGACCGAAACGTCGAATGTGTAGTTGGAGACCAGCCGCGTCCGCCCCGAAAGGCCGGGACCCTCCGCCCACAGTTCGCTGCGGCAACTGTTGCTCACGGGAAACTGCAGTTCCACAGATGCCGTGAAGCTGCAATTCCCACTCGGATCGCAGTCACCAGGAGGCGTGCAAGTCCCGTTGGTTGTTGTCTGATTGGTAGGTACCAGAGCCGGCATGGTTCCCGCACTTCCTTGAGGACAGTCGACATCGAGGTCGCGGACCTGTGACCCTTGCGGCAGCGAAGCGACGCATCTGCAGGTCGGCGTTGGAACCGATGGAAGGAGGATCATGATCCGCGCACAGACCGGCCGCTCACGCTCGTTCCCAGTCCGAAACGATGATCCTGGGGCGACAGCCACCACTCCCGGCGGCAGGATGAGGAGCGAGAGAGAGAACAGGACGGCTGCGTTCATGGGCAACTCCGGTGCGCTGGTTGACTGCATTAGCGTCCGCCGAGACTGCGACTCCTCAACCAATCCCACATTTTCTTGCGGACGGCGGTTGCCAGCCGCTCGACACGTTTCTTTCCGACGCCGATCGCTCCAGCCACCTCGGCCGTTGTTTGG
Organism: uncultured candidatus Brocadiaceae bacterium; assembly: GCA_964607495.1. Taxonomy (GTDB): domain Bacteria; phylum Planctomycetota; class UBA1135; order UBA1135; family UBA2386; genus CAZSKV01. Next base: position 902 of record CAZSKV010000371.1, on the reverse strand, counting down.
TGCCATTGGAGGACTCCTCGCGCCACTTCGCGCTCGACGGGGTCCGTGAGCGACCGCAGCACGGCTTCGATGAGGTCAGTCTCCATCACACCTCCTTCGTGGTCCGCACGCCCGGAGCAGATCCTCGCCCATGCTCCGCCCGGTAGTAGCATCGTCCGACACCTTCGCGCGCGCCTGACCGCGTCGAGGAAGCTCCGGTGGACGACCACCGTAGCTTGCTTCAAGGCACCGTCCAAGTCCCGCGACCGGCGCCAGAACTCGAGCAGCCTGCAGATCGAGTCGCTCTCGACCTCGCATGCAAGTGCGGGATCCCGCAGCCGCGCTTCGGTTCGCCGCATCGACGCGAGCCGTCGCTGCACGACTTCGACCAACTGGCGCGCGGTGAAGTCCTGATCGGGCTCAGCGTCAGCAAGCATCGCGATCCGACTCCGCACAAGACGCTGTGCCAGCTGCCCAGCAGTCCGGCAGCCCGGCAGCCCGGCAGCCCGGCAGCCCGAGAACCCGACCCAGAGCCTTGGATTTCGACGCCTTCATGCGGTGAGAGCAATCCGCGTGCGGAACTCTACCTCCGCTCTGCGCGCCCCCACAACCCCCGTGAACTTCCAGCTCGCCTGCGCGCATCTCCCTCCTGATATCCTCACACGAGGAACGCGCCCGACAGTCGCTCCCTCGCCCTGCCGATGGCAATCGGGACACGAACGTCGTGCTCGGCGCGGGCTGCTTCTACGCGGCCGCGCCGCGCCCTGCGCGACAGATGAACCGCTGTGCTACGACGAGCGTCCAATGGTCGTGCAGGTCGAAAAGGACGGCACGCTCGGCTGGGCATCGGCCGGGCTCGCGGAGTAGTGCCGCCAGGAGTCGCTCCGGGTGTCGACCTTCGGCCTCGCCTGCTCCCCGATCGA
>CAZSKV010000370.1:0-9865 GCA_964607495.1 uncultured candidatus Brocadiaceae bacterium | reverse complement strand
CAGGTCGATGTCCTTCAGCTTGTCGGACTCGCCGGCCGTGTTCACGTAGGTGTAGGCCTTCTTGCTCAGGAAGTAGTCGTACTTGAGACCCATCCCGAGGCGGCGCTGGGAGATCGTCCAGTCATAGGTCGTCCGGTCCTGCTCCTCGGAGTATTCCCACCAGCCGAGGGCCGTGAACCGGTCGATCTCGCTGCGGCGTACGGCCGTGAAGTCGCTGGTCGCGGCGCGCTTCTCGGTGTTGCCCTGCTGGATCGAGCCGCCGAAGTTCAGCGACCCGGTCCACTCGGCGGGCGGCTTGGTCGGCGGGTTGATCTGCGTCAGCGTCGCGAGCGGCAGGCTCGCGATCGCCGGGGCGCCCGCCGGGCCCTCGCCGAGCTGCATCGCGCCGGACTGGATGCCGGTCACGCGGCGCTGGATGCGCTCGCCGTCCTTGGTCACGAGCACGATCGGCTGCGCCGTCAGGATGTTGGTGACGTTCGCGAGCTTGAGCTTGATCTCGCCGAGCGCAGGTGACTTGAACGTGATCTCGCCATCGGCCATGCCGACGATCACACCCTGCAGCGTGTCGCCGTTGTTCAGCGTGATCTTGTCCGGAGAGGAAAGCTGCTCTTGAGCGTCGAGGCAGGACAGGGCCAAGGCCGCGGTCAGGATGGTGCGGAGGATCATGGGGGGGGAGGAGGATCGCGGGCTGTGCAGGCGGATTCAACAACCGCCTGACCAGGTCACGGTGTGCATCCTGCGCGACGACCGGCGACGATCGGTGCATGCGCATCGCTCCGATCCTCGCCTTGATCTCGGCCGCATGTGCCTCCAGCTTCCTGGGACGTGAGGGAATCCACGCCCGCAGCGTGCCGGTCGCCGGCAGCGAACGGCGCTTTGTCGTCTACGTGCCCAGGGACTATGTCCCGGAACGCAGCTGGCCCCTGGTGGTGTTCCTGAACGGGGCCGGTGAGTGCGGCAGTGATGGCTGGAAGCAATTGGCCGCGGGGCTCGGGCCGGCGCTCCTGCACCGACCGGACGAGTGGCCTTGCCTCGTGCTCTTTCCGCAGAAGCCGAACCGCGAGAGCCGGTGGGAGGATTGGGAGGAGATGGTCCTGGCCCAGCTCGCGGCCGTGCAGGCCGAGTTCTGCATCGACCCCGCGCGGATCACCCTGACCGGGCTCTCCCAGGGTGGGCACGGCACCTGGGTGCTCGGGGCGCGGCATGCAGATCGCTTCGCGGCGCTTGCGCCGATCTGCGGCTATGGCGATCCGGCCGAGGTCGCCGCGGCGTTACGCGAGATGCCGATCCGCGCGTTCCATGGCGATGCCGACCGCGCGGTGCCGGTCGCCCAGTCGCAGGCCCTGTGCGCGGCCGTGCGCGCGGCCGGTGGCCAGGCGCAGCTCACGATCTACCCGGGTGTGGGCCACAACTCCTGGGACAAGGCGTACCGCGACGAGCAGCTCGCGGCCTGGCTGCTCGCGCAGCGCAAGAAGCCCCGTGGCTGAAGACGCGGTCACCTGCCTGCGGCCGGATTCTCGACCTTGCCCAGGAAGAGCGGCGTACCGCTCGGGAGGTGCCGCAGCACGAAGGCGAACGGGCGGTCGAAGTGCAAGCGGCGCGTGGCCTGCGGCCGGGCTCCGAGTGCCTTGACCACGGCGGTTGCTGCTGCGGCCTCGGTGCCCTTCTCGTCGACGCGCACGAAGGTCCTGTGGTAGACGTTGTCGATCACGAGCGGCCCCGCCTGCGCGGGAGCGAATGCGAGCACGATGCCGAGGTCGCGCAGCACCTCGGCGAGGGCGAGGCTCTGCGCCATCTCGAAGGAGAAGCGCGGAAGCCCGAGCCGGAGCCGTTCCTTGCCGAGGTCAGCACCAGCCGCCAGGATCGCCGGTGGCAGCCAGGTCGTGGCAGCGGCGCCTTCGGGTGGCAGCACGAAGAGCATCGCGAACTCACCGCCGGCGTAGGGCAGCTGCACGACCTCGTGCCCGTCGATGCGCGCGGTCTGGAACTCACCGCTCGCGACCATGGTCGGCACCTTGCGGCAGTTCTTGTCGGCGTTGGTGAACGGGGCGTCGACCGTCGCCTCGCTCGCGAAGGGCCTGGCCCAGTCGGCAGTGAAGTGCAAGGCGTTGACCAGCGTCAGCCGCGTGTCCTTGGTCACGCTGCCGGGTGGCAGCAGGTCTGGGATCCGCTGCCGCGTCTGCGCGAGCACCCAGGCATTGATCTGCGCTCGCGCCGCCTCGGGGGCACTGGCGTAGGCGACGAACTCCATCGGCGCCGAGAACTCATCGGCCAGGAGGCCGAGGAACCCTGGATCGAACGCCTGTTCCTTGGCCCCGAACAAGCGGTTGGCGAGCGCGATCCTGGGGGCGCCCGGTTCGTCGCGCGGGACCGCCAGCCGTGCACCGAGGCGGGCGAGGGCGGTGAGCTCCGCCCTCTGCTCGAGATGCAGGCTGCGCAACACCTGCTGCTGGGCCTCACCGCGCAGGCCAGCCGCGGTCATGCCCAGCGCAATCGCCAGGCTGGCCGGCGAGATCGCGAGGTTTCCGGAGCGCCCCCCGAGCCGGGCCCAGAGGTCGCCGGCGAAGGCCTGGATCGCCCGACCTTCTGGTGTTGCGGTTGCAGCCGGCGCGGGGCGCGCGAAGCCGAGGCTCGTGAAGCGCTCCACCGGCGCCGAGCCGACGCCGACCCGCAGCTCGGGTTCGGCCCCGAGCAGCATCACCGTGCACACGTAGGTCTGCGTGTTGCAGACGTTGTGCTCACGCCCGCGCAACACCGCGAGGACTTCGTCGAAGCCGACCTGCTGCCCGGGGCCGAGTGCGCGCGCCACCGCGTCGAAGCGGTCGCAGCGCAGCGGCAGGTCGGCTGGTTGCTTGCCTTTGCGCGTCGCGGCGTCGCGGAAGAGCTGGGACCAGTCGTCGTTCACCAGCGGATGGTTCGTGTGCCAGGTCCGGTGCGCACCGGCGAAGGGCACGTAGGGCACGACCTTGCCCGCCGAGCACTCGAAGCAGGGTGCGATGTCGGGGCCGCCGACCGTGTAGGCCTGGCCCGAGGCATGTTGCACGCGCTGCAGGAACGCGAGCGCGTCGGCGTGCGTGCCTTGCTCGAGCAGCCCGCGCACCACGAACGCGACCGGCAGACCGGCAGTCGTCGCGCGGATCTGCAGCACGGTGTTCACGCCGACGGCGATGCGCCGGCTGTTGAGGCCGTTGCCCCCGATCAGGCCCGGGATCGTGACGACCAGGCTCTCGAGATCGCGGTCGGGATGGCGGATGCGCAGCACGGTCGGGTGCGCGTGCATCCACGCGGGCAGGTCCATGTTCTGGGCGACGAAAGCCGGCCGCTCGCCGTCGCGATCGACGCCGATCGTCGTGCACTTGTGCGCGAAGAGCAGCCGCCCTTGCGCCCAGATCTCGTCCGGCAGCTGGTAGGCGAGCAGGTCCTCGTAGCTCTGGCCCGCGCCGTCGGCGATGCCGCGGACCTCGTCGAGCAGGCCGGGCGTGAAGCGCGAGATCGCGGGCTCGTAGGCGGTCGCGGCCAGGAACCGCGACACTGCGAGCTCAGGCGCGCAGCCGGTCGCCTGCGCGAGGTCGGCGCGGAACGGCACGAGCATCGCCGCGATCTCCTGGCGCAGGGCCTTGCCGTGCGCCAGCCCGCGCGCGTAGGGGGTGCCTTCGAGCGCGACGATGCGCAGGATCGAGGGTCTGGACTCCTGCGCGGCCAGCTGCGGCAGCACAAGGATCGCCAGGAGGAACGCGGAGCAGCGGGTCGGGAGCATCGTTGACCCGGAGGATACGCGGAAACGGCATGGCGTCCCGCGCCGGCGCGGGCCTATGCCATCGGGATCAGGCTCCGGTTCTGCTGCAGCCAGGCGGCGAAGTCGAGCAGCTCCGGGTTCAGCGCGCGTGAGACGTCGAGGTTTCGGGCCCCGCAGAAGTACGGTTCGAAGTCGCGCTTGAACTGGAACATGTTCCCGAGGTCCTCGGCACCCGGGAAGCCGAAGCCGCGGAAGACCGCGGGCTCGACGCTCTGGTACTGCACCGGCTTGCCCAGCGCCTTGGTGAACGCCGCGGCCATCTGCGCGCCGGTCAGGTGTTCGCCGGCGACGCCGATGGTCTTGCCGCAGAGCTCCCTGCCCTTCTTGAACACGCCGAACGCGCACTTGCCGATGTCGGTGGCGGCGATGCCCGGCAGCTTCTTGTCGGCCATCGGCAAGGTGATCGCCAGCCGCCCGTCGGGCCCGGGCTTCGGTCCCATGCCGAAGTGGATGAAGTTGTCCCAGTAGAACGACGTCAGCAGGAAGGTCGTCGGCACGCCCGCCGCGGTGAAGAACGCGTCCGCCTCGCCCTTGGCGTCGAAGTGCGGCACCTTGTACTTGCCCATCAGCGTCGGCATGCGATCGTCGGCGAGCGGCACCCACTTGCGCGTGTCCTCGAGCGTCGACCAGATCACATGCTGCAGCCTGCTGGCCTTGGCAGCCGTGGCCATCGCGCGGGCCTGCGCCAGTTCCTTCTCGGGCGAGAAGTGGTCCCAGAAGAACGTGACGCAGTAGGCGCCGTAGGCACCGGCGAACGCGCGCTGCAGGCTCTGCGCGTCGTCGACGTCGGCGGCGACGACCTCGGCGCCGACCTGGCTCAGGGCGCGCGCCTTGGCGGAAGCGGGGTCGCGGGTGATCGCGCGCACGCGGAAGCCGGTGTCCTTCTGGGCGAGGATCGCGCGCACGAGGCCGCCACCCTGGGCGCCCGTGGCGCCGAGCACGGCGATGATCTTCTGGTCGGTCATGGTTCTTGCTCCTGGGAGGGGTTCGCCGCGCGCCGCGAGGCGCAGCGCGCGCGGGTCGCGTCTGTGGGACAGACGGTCGGCGGATGCAAGTGGCCGCCCGCGCCGGCGCAGCAGATCGGAGATGCCAGCGTGGTTCCCTGCGCCGCGGCGCTACGCTTCGGTTTCACTGCAACGAGCATGGGCCCCCCGCGGGCCTCCACTCGCGCAATCCACTACGACCAGAACCAGGAGTGCATCCCATGGGCAAGGGCAACAAGGACCGCAAGGACGACAAGAAGAACAAGAAGAAGAAGAAGGAGGTCAAGAAGCCGGCCCCCAATGCGCCGAGGATTCCGCCGCTGCGTTGAGCTGGAAGACGGCGGTGGCCGGGCAGAGCGCCAGTGCCGTCGACACATTCTGGGGCTCAGCGTGCCGCGCCCACCAGTGGCCCCGCGCGCTCCGCGGCTTGCACTCGGACCCCTGACGGCCCTGGACCCACGTCCGCCGCCTGCCGACGATGCCCGGCGATGCGTCCCCTAGACCTCGTCCTCGCGACCCTCTTCGCCGGCGCCCCCTGCCCAGCGCAAGACGCCTTCGTCTGGCAGACCGACCTCGCTGCCGCCAGACAGCTCGCGGCCGAGCAGCGCAAGCCGCTGCTGCTCCTGTTCCGCTGCGAGCGTTGAAAGGACTGCAGCGACCTGTACGGACAGTTGGTCCGTGCGCCCGAGGAGTTCGCGACGGCCGCCGCGCCCTACGTGTGCGTGCGGATCACCGACATGCGCGAGATCGATCTGGCGCAGATCCGCTTCGACTTCGACCTCACGCTGGCCATCGTGCTGATGCACGCGGACGGCACGATCCTGCACCGCTACGGCAGCCGGGACGCGCACGACGCGATGTCGTGGATGTCGATCCCCTCGCTCGCGCGGCTGTTGCGCGAGGCGCTCGTCGATCACGCGGCCTACGACCGCGGGCCGCCGGCGTCGCGGCCGCACAAGTCCTGGCGCGCGGTCGATCTGCCGCCGTTGCAGCGCAAACTCGCGCGCGGGCAGAAGCTCGAGTGCGTGCACTGCCACACCGTCCACGACATGGAGCACGCGGATGCCGTCGAGACCGGACGCTGGCGCGACGACGACAAGTGGCTCCATCCCGAACCGGCCCGGGTCGGCCTGACACTGGACGCCGATGACCAGGCGCTCGTGCAGGCGGTCGCGGCCGATTCGCCGGTGCGCGCGCGGGCCTGCAGCGCGGGGACCGGCTGCTGCACGTCGGGGTGCAAGCGCGCGTGCGCACGATCGCCGACCTCGAGTGGGCGCTGCACAAGGCCTCGCCTGCCGCGACGCGCGTGCCGCTGAGCTTCGTCCGCGGCGGCCAGACCAGGCGCGCGGAGCTGGTGCTCCCCGCCGGGTGGAAGCGATGCCGGCCCGAGGACTATGCCTGGCGCCCCTACAAGTGGAACCTCTCTCCCGCGGCCGGGTTTGGCGGCCCGGCGCTCGCGGCGACCGAGAAGCAGAAGCTCGGTCTGGCGCCGGGTCGGTTCGCGTTCCGCGTGAACTACATCGTCGACTGGGGTGAGCGCGCGGCGCGTGGTGCCGCGGTCACGAAGGCCGGCATCCGCAAGGGCGACATCGTGCTCGCGTTCGCGGGCAAGGACGACTTCCTGTCGGTCGATCACTTCCATGCCTTCGTGGCGCTCGCGTGCCGGGCCGGGCAGGAAGTCGAGGTCGTGCTCCTGCGCGCCGGCGAACGCAAGGTCGTGCAGCTCGTGCTGCCCGAGTAGGGGAGCGGGGAATCGGCTGTCCTGAAAGGAGATCCGCGGGCCTGACGCCGGCGAACCCCCTTTTTTCCAGGAGACCGACATGTTCCTTCGCCCGACCTTCCTGTTCTCGACCCTCGTTCTCGCCTCGTTTTCGCCCGCGCAGCGCTTCGTCGTGTTCGGCACGCCATTGCCCGCCGCGGTCACGATCCCCGGAGTGCAGGGCGCGCTCGCGCTGCAGCCCACGGCCTTGCTGCCGTTTCCCTCCGGCCCCTCGGTCGGTGGCACGCTCGAGGACCTGCGTGGGGACCAGCCGCAGCGCTTCCACGGCCCGCTCTGGTACCAGGAACTCACGCCCAAGGGTTTCTCGCCGCTGCGCCGTTTCCCGGAGGTCAGTACCGGCCGTGACGATGCGCCCGATCAGCCTCCGGGCCCGGCGAACGAGGTCAACCAGCCTCTGGCGCCGACGATCGAGCTCACGCTCGCGCGCGTGCCGGCCAAGGCCACGTTCACCTGCTATCTGAGCTTCCGCGACCACCTGAACCACTGGTCCTCGCTCGAGGCGGAGTTCACGCGCAGCGGGAACACGATGAAGTGGATCGCGACGCGCTACCCGGCCGGACTCGGCCGCCTGACCGTGCTGACCGACACCGGTAACCGGATCTACTGGGACCGGATCGGGCTGTTGAAGACCGACGCGGACCTGACGCTCGAGCTCACGAAGGTCAAGATCGTGATGCGTTACGAGGGCCTCGCGAGCGGTTGCCTCGGCACGATCCCGGTCGTCGACCGCGCGGTGCAGGCCACGCTGGGCCCCGGCCTCTTCGGCCTCGCGTTGCTCACGCTCGATGGTGAGGCGCTGCTCACGCGCAAGAGCTGGGCCGGCGTGACCGAGGACATGCCCTGGTGCGTGCAGATCGCCGCCGAGGACTTCGGCAAGAGCGGCAGCGACGGCGTCGGCGATCCCTTCGGCAACAACCCGAAGTATGGCAACCGCGTCGACCTGCTCTGCAGCGAGTTCGTGTCCTGGTACTACCACCAGGCCGGCTACGTGATCGGCGGGCAGGACTTCCGCGACATCACGGCGACCGAGCAGCTCGACGACACCTTCCGCGACGCCGGCCGGCTCTACTACTACCACCTCGGCCGCCAGCAGTGGCTGCACATGGACACCGGCGTCGCCTACACGCCGCGCGCGGGGGACTTCCTCGAGCGGCGCGGGGCGGATGGCGCCGAGCACTCGATGATGATGCTGCGCTGGGACAACGTGCGGAAGGAGGCGACGGTCATCAACGGCCCGTGGCCGGTCACATTGCGCACGGTCAAGGTCGACGAGCTCGAACAGAACGGCAAGGACTTCCGCGTCGGGCGGATCAAGGTGCCGTGAGGCTTGCATCGGCCGGATGCGCGCGCGACACCTCTGTACCGTGCGCATCCCCGAAGCCCGCCTCCTGCTCGTCCTGCTCGCGCTCGGCGTGCTGCTGACCCTGCTCAGCGACGACGTGACGGTAGGCGGGCGCACGGTCGACGCGTTCCTGCGCGTCGACAACCTCGTGCCGAACGTGCTCCTGCCGGCGAGCTGGCTCGCGATCCTCGCGCTCGGCGGGACCGTCGTGATCGTCGCGGGCGGGATCGACCTGTCGGTCGGACAGACCTTCAAGCTCGCCGCGCTCGCGGCCTGCGCCGCAACCCAGGGTCTGCCCGAGGATGCCTCGGCCCTGCTGGTCTGGTCGCTGGCGCTCGGCGCGGCGCTCGGGACCGGGCTCTGTTGCGGGCTCGTGAACGGCGCGCTCGTCGTGCTGCTGCGCGTGCATCCCTTCCTGGTCACGCTCGGCACGATGTCGATCGCGCGCGGACTGGCGAACGTGCTGGTCGCCGAGAAGTCGCTGCCGAGCCTTTCCCGCACACTGCCTGCGGCGTTCACCGAACATGGCGTTGCCTGGAAGATCGCGTCGGGCGACCACTCGTTCCTGCAACCGGTGCCGATCCTCGTCGCGGCCGCAGCCCTCGGGCTCGTCGCGTTGCTGCTCACGCGCACGGTGGCCGGCCGGCAGATCTACGCGATCGGCGGCAACGAGCAGGCGGCGTACCTCGCGGGCGTGAGCGTGCCCCGACTCAAGCTCGGCGTGTTCGCGTTCGCCGGGCTCCTGGCCGGGCTGGCCGGTCTGCTCTCGGCCGGTTTCTACGGCGCCGCCAGCACCGCGACCGGCGAGGGTTACGAGCTCACGGTCGTGGCCGCGGCGGTGGTCGGTGGCGCCTCGCTCGCGGGCGGCCGTGGCACGGCGCTCGGCGCCGTGCTCGGCGCCCTGGTCATCAAGCTGATCGAGAACGGCATCGACCTCGTGCGCCGCGTCGACCTCGGCGTGTTCGTCCTGCCGGTGTCCAAGGAGTACGGACAGATCGTGATCGGCGTCGCAATCCTCGTCGCGGTGGCCTGTGACCGCTTGTCGCTCATGGCCCTGCTGCGCAGACTGCGGCGGCGATGAGAGCCCTCACGCTCGCGTTCCTCCCGTTCCTGCTCGCCTGCTCCCAGGAGACCCCGCGCCAGGACGTGCTGCGGATCGGCCTGATCGGCAAGAGCCAGTCGAACCCGGTGTTCCAGGCGGCGCACGCCGGCGCGCGCGCGGCGGCGCAGGAGCTCGGGTCGCGCTACGGCAAGACGATCGAGATCGACTGGCGGACGCCGCCCCTCGAGGACGCGCAGAAGCAGGCCGAGGCGTTGTCGACGCTCGCGCGCAGCGGCGTGCCGGCGATCGCGCTGGCCTGTTCGGATGCGAACGCGCTGACCAAGGCAATCGACGATGCGATCCAGCTCGGCGCGCTGGTCATGACCTTCGATTCGGATGCCGCGCAGAGCCGGCGCCTGACCTGCTACGGCACCGACGATCTCGAGTGCGGCCGCCGGGTCATGGCGGAGCTCGCGCAGGCGATGGGAGAGAAGGGGACCATCGCGATCCTCGCCGGCAACCAGACCGCGCCGAACCTGCAGGTGCGCGTGCGCGGCGTGCGCGAGGAGCTCGCGCGCCATCCGGGCATGCGGCTCCTCGACGACGGCGTCTTCTACCACGAGGAGACGCCCGAGCTGGCCGCACAGAAGGTGCAGAGCGCGCAGAGCACGCATCCGGAGATCCAGGGTTGGGCGATGATCGGCGGCTGGGCGCTGTTCACGAAGAACGCCCTCCCCTGGCCGCCCGGACAGGTCAAGGTCGTGGCGGTCGACGCCCTGCCGGCGCAGCTGCACTACCTCGAGAGCGGCCACGTCGCCGTGCTGCTGGCCCAGGACTGCCACGGCTGGGGGCGCAAGTCCGTCGAGGTGCTGCTCGCGAAACTGCTCGAGGGCAAGGACCCGCCGGCGCGGATCGTCGACCC
>CAZSKV010000369.1:0-1954 GCA_964607495.1 uncultured candidatus Brocadiaceae bacterium | reverse complement strand
GCAGTAGTGCGTCATCACCAACGTGTTGCCGTCGAGGTGGTACATGTTGGTCATCTCGTGCGCCGTCCCGGGATACATGACCTCGCGCACGACCGAGCCGCCAGAGGTCGTCTGGAACTCGAACACGGCCTTGTCTCCCTGCGGTGAGGTGGTCTGCCACCTGCCGGCGAGGCTGCTCACGCGCTCGAAGAGCTGCTTGCGGATGGTCTCGTCCACTGCACCGGTCGCACGCGGACCCGTGCTCTGGCAGGCGCAGGCGAGGAGAAGGACCCAGACGAACAGGTTGGGGAAGCGCATCCGGGAAGCGTGGTCCGGGCGTGACCGCGGGTCAACCGGCGACTATCCATGCCGCCGATGCGTGCCGTTTCCTTCGTCGCCGTCCTCGCCGCCGTGCTGCCCGCCCAGGAACACCCGGCGCTGGCGCTCGAGCGCGCGGTCGACCTGGCCGACGCGAAGCAGCGCCGCGCGGCCGCGCAGCAGCTCGCCGCCCGCAAGGAAGTCACCCTCGCGCAGTGGCTCGAGATCTGCAAGGGCTTCGGCACCTTCGTGGCGCCGGGAGCCGGGCCGCACCACGACGAAGTCGAGCTGCTGCCGCTCGGCAAGGCCGAGAAGACGCTGATCAGCTGGTATGTGCCGAAGGGCTACCAGCCGCAGACGCCGGCGCCCCTGCTGCTCGCGATGCACGGCACCGGGATGGACGGCCGCAACGAGCACCTGATGTGGGCGCCGGTCGCCGAGAAGCTCGGGATGCTGATCGTGGCCCCGAGCGAGAGTGGCAAGAACGAGGGCTACGCGTTCACCGAACGCGAGCGGCAGATCGCGCTCCTGACCGTGCGCTGGCTGCGGCGCCGCTGCAACGTCGACGAGAACCGGATCTACTGCAGTGGCGAGAGCCGCGGTGGACACATGACGTGGGACCTGGCGCTGCGCCGCCCCGACCAGTTCGCCGCGCTCGTGCCGATGATCGGCGGCCCGATGCTGAACCCGGCCGACGGACTGAACAACCTGCGCTACCTGCCGAGCATCGCGCACCTGCCGATCCGCGATCTCCAGGGCAGCAAGGACGACCCCGGCCTCGTGTTCAACCTGCACGTCGGGTTCGAGATCCTCAAGAACCTCGGGGCCAAGGATGCGCAGTTGCTCGAGTTCGAGCACCTCGGCCACTCGTTCCGCTTCGACGCCGTGAAGTGGGAGGAATGGCTGCCAGCGGCGCGCCGCGAGCCTTTCCCCATGCACCTGACGCTCGCATTCGCGCGGCCCGGTGAAGCGCGCGCGCACTGGCTCGAAGTCACGCACTACGCGAGCCCCGTGGCCGAGAACTTCAAACCGAAGCTGACCGAGAAAGAGCTCCTTGCCCTGAACCGCAAGGACGAGGCCGCGCGCAAGCGCTGGTGGCAGGCGCAGACCGACCAGCGCACCGGCGTCGCGCGCGCCCGCCGCGAACCGGGCCGGATCGTGCTCGAGGGCACCGGCATCGCCGCCGCGCGGTTCCTGTTGCCCGAGGCCGCAGCGACCGAGGTCGTGTTCGCAGGGAAGGTCAGGAAGTTTGCGCCGCGCGCGAGCGCCACCGTGCTGCTGACGGAGTTCGTCGAACGCTTCGACCGGAGCTTCCTGCCGGTGGCCGAGCTGATCGTGCCCTGAGCCGGGCCGTTGACGGAACACGCCATGCCGTCGACGATTCCGCGCCGGACCCAGCCCACGATCCCGCGCCTGCCTTGCGCCTCTCCCACTGTCCCTGCGCGCTCCTCCTCGCGGCCCAGACCCTGCTCGTGGCCCAGAGTGCCCCGCCGCTGCGCTTCCTCGAGCCGGTGTTCGCGCAGCCCGCGACCCTGACCAGCGACCTGGTCTACGGCAGCAACCTCAACCCCTGGACCAACCAGCAGGACACGTTGCGCCTCGATGTCTGGGAACCCACCGGCGACACCTCGAGCAGAAGACCGGTGTGCATCTACGT
>CAZSKV010000368.1:0-5695 GCA_964607495.1 uncultured candidatus Brocadiaceae bacterium | reverse complement strand
GGGCGCGAGGGGATCGAGGCTGTGCCCAGTCGGTACCGTCGCGCAGCAGGCGTTCGACGTAGTCGCGGAGCCTGGTCACAGCCGTGTCGTAGGGCTCGATCGTGCGGTGCGTGCGCGCGACCATGACCGCGCCTTCCATCGTGATCAGCACGAAGTTGGCGAGTTCGCGCGCGTCGCAGCCCACGGGCAGCCGGCCGGTGGCGGCGGCGAAGCAGTCACGGACTGCGTCCTGCCAGAGGTCGAAGAGCTCGGCGAGGGTCTTGCGCACCTGCGGATGGCTCTCGCCGAGCTCGAGTGCCAGGTTGCCGATCGGACAGCCGTGCCGGAACTCCGTGAGCAGCAGCATCTGGCGGTAGCCGTCCATCAACCCGAACACGCGCTCGATCGGATCGCTGTTGCGGTCCCAGATCGGCTGCAGGACCTCGGGCCAGAGCAGCCGCTTGCGCTCCTCGAGCGTCGCGAGCAACAGGTCCTCCTTGGTCGGAAAGAAGTGGTAGAGGCTGCCCGCGTTGACGCCTGCCTGCGCGAGGATCTGCGCGATCCCGGTCGCGCCATAGCCCTGGTAGACGAAGAGCTCCATCGCCGTGGCGAGCAGCTTCTCGCGGGTGCCGGGTGCGGTCGGTGGTGTCCTGGTCATGCCTGGGCGTCTCTTGAGCGATTGCTCAAGACGCATTGAGTAATCGTTCAAATCGAGGCTGTCAAGCGGGCCTGGTTGTAACGGGGTGAAGGCCGCGGCTTTCCAGCAGACGTGGACTCCCGATCCGATCCGGTCGAGGAGCTGATGGCCCGATGCCTGGCCGAGCGTGACCCCCTGGGCGCGATCGTCGCCGCATGTCTACAGCATCCCCAGCATGCCAAGGCTCTGCGCCAGCGCTACGCCGCGCTCGTGCGCCTGGGCATCGTGACCGCGGATGCGGCGGACAGCTTCCCCGAGCGGCTAGGCGACTTCCGCCTCGAGCGGGAGCTGCGCCGCAGCGGGATCGGGACCGTCTACCAGGCCGAACAAGGATCGCTGCGGCGGAAGGTCGCACTCGTGTGGATCTCCCCCGAGTCCTTCTGTCACCCTGACGCTTGCGTCCGCATCCGCCGGGAGCTCCAAGCGATCGCCGGGCTCGCACACGAGTCGATCCTGCCCGTCATCGCCAGCGGCGAGGCACAGGGGAGCGCCTACTACGCGATGCCGCTGCTCGAGGATGCCACCACGCTCGCGCACGCGCTCGCGCTGCTGGCCCGACGCGCACCCGAGAGCCTCGCAGGCGACGACCTGGCGGCCGCGTGGCAGGGCAGTTCCGGGGTCGCGCCACAGCGCGAGGCCTTCCGTGGCACCTGGATCGAGGTCGTGCTGCGGCTGACCGCGCAGCTCGGCCGCGCTCTGGCCCACGCGCACTCACGCGGCGTGCTGCACCGCGCGCTCCGGCCCGAGAACATCGTCCTGACCGCGCAGGGCAAGGCGATGCTCTGCGATTTCGACCTCGCGAGCCCGGCAGACGCGGCCCGGACGAGCCGCCGCGCTCCACGTCCTGGGGTGCTGCAATACCTGGCACCCGAGCAAGTTCGCAGCCGCGCGGCACGCGCCGACGCGAGGACCGATGTCTATGCACTCGGGGTCACTCTCTACGAGCTGTTGACCCTGCATCCTCCCTACCGCGGCGACTCGGCGCAGGAGATCGAACGGCAGGTCCGCGCTGGCGAGCCTGCACCCCTGCGCGCGCGCAACGGCCGGATCTGGCCGGACCTCGCCACGGTCTGTCTGTGTGCGATGGACCGCGAGCCGCGGCGCCGTTACCAGACGGCGCAGAGCCTGGTCGCCGATCTCGAGAACCTGCTGGCCTTCCGGCCGATCCTCGCGCGGCCGCCGTCCACGCTCACCCGGCTCTGGCGCTGGACGCAGGGGCATCCGGCTGGCGCAAAGGCGCTCGCTGCCGTGGCGCTGCTCGCTCTCGGTGTGCCGTATGCCCTCTTGTGGCAGGTGCAGGCCCATGCGCACGAAGCACGCGGTCTGCTCACGAGCGCGCGGCACCGGGTCCACACCTGCCTGCACGATCTTGCGGCGCGCCATGCCGCCGCCGGCCGCTTCGCCGAAGCCGAGGCCCTGCTGCACGAGAGTGATCGCGTGGCACGCGAAGAGCTCGACCCCTCGGACCCGATGCACGCCGAGATCCGCCGGCTCCTGGCCGGTCTTTATGCGCGCTGGGGCCGGCCCGCGGCCGCGACGCAGCCCGGTGCGGGAGACGGCCTGGAGCCGGCAGGTCATCCGCGCTGAAGGCTGGCCCGGACCGCCCTGCACCGGTACCTCTTCCCTGCCCATGTCCGAAGTCATCGCCTCGAGGATCAACCCGAACTCCCCCGAGTACGCCGCCAACGTCGCCAAGAACACGATCCTCTGCGCCCAGGTCGCGCAGGCGATCGCCACGGCCCGGCTCGGCGGCGGGCCCGAGGCGGTCGCGCGGCACCACAAGCGCAAGAAGCTGCTCGCGCGCGAACGCATCGACCGGATCGTCGATCCGGCCACGCCCTTCCTCGAGCTCTCGCCGCTCGCGGCGAACGGGCTCTACGACGGCGAAGCGCCGAGCGCGGGCATCGTGACTGGGATCGGCCTGGTCGAGGGCCGTGAGTGCATGATCGTCGCCAACGATGCGACGGTGAAGGGCGGCACCTATCTGCCGATCACGGTCAAGAAGCACGTGCGCGCGCAGGACATCGCGCTCGAGAACCGCCTGCCCTGCATCTATCTCGTCGATTCGGGCGGCGCGTTCCTGCCACTGCAGGCCGAGGTCTTCCCCGACCGCGACCACTTCGGCCGGATCTTCTACAACCAGGCCCGGATGTCGGCCGCGCGCATCCCGCAGGTCGCGATCGTGCTCGGCTCGTGCACGGCCGGCGGCGCCTACGTGCCGGCGATGAGCGACGAGAGCGTGATCGTCAAGGGCAACGGCACGATCTTCCTCGGCGGTCCGCCCCTGGTGAAGGCCGCGACCGGCGAGGAGGTCAGCGCCGAGGAGCTCGGGGGCGCCGACGTGCACACGCGGATCTCCGGCGTCGCCGACCACTTCGCCGCCGACGAGGAGAGCGCACTCCAGAAGTGCCGCGAGATCGTCGCCCACCTGAACACGCGCAAGTCCGAGCAGGTCGCGATGCAGACACCGGAGGCGCCGCTCTACGACCCCGAGGAGCTGCTCGGCGTGCTGCCCCCCGACACGCGCACGCCCTACGACGTGCGCGAGGTCATCGCCCGGCTCGTCGACGGCTCGCGCCTGCACGAGTTCAAGACCCGCTTCGGCACGACGCTCGTGACCGGCTTCGCGCACCTCCACGGCTATCCGGTCGGCATCGTCGCCAACAACGGCATCCTCTTCAGCGAGAGCGCGCAGAAGGGCGCGCACTTCGTCGAGCTCTGCTGCCAGCGCAAGATCCCGCTGCTCTTCCTGCAGAACATCACCGGCTTCATGGTCGGCAAGAAGTACGAGAACGGCGGCATCGCGCGCGACGGGGCCAAGCTCGTGCAGGCGGTCGCGACCGCGCAAGTGCCGAAGTTCACGGTGATCGTCGGCGGCTCGTTCGGCGCCGGCAACTACGGGATGTGCGGGCGTGCCTATGCGCCGCGGCTGCTGTTCATGTGGCCGAATGCGCGCATCTCGGTGATGGGGGGCGAGCAGGCCGCGGGCGTGCTCGTGACCGTCAAGCGTGACCAGTTGCGCGAGAAGGGTCAGGTGCTCTCGGCCGAGGAGGAAGCCAACATCCGCGACCCGATCCTCGAGAAGTACGAGGCCGAGGGCAATCCCTTCTATTCGACCGCGCGCCTCTGGGACGACGGCATCATCGATCCGCGCCAGACGCGCGCCGTGCTCGGCCTCTCGCTCGCGATGTCGCTCAATGCGCCGATCCCGGACCATGCCGCGCCGGTGTTCCGGATGTGAAGCAGCTCGCGCTCTGGCTGCTGGCGGTCGGCGTGCTCGGCGGTGCGGTGTGCATCGTCGGGTTCACGGCCGCGGCGTGGCAGCAGGGGCGTGAGAACTTCCGGCTCGGGTGGTTCTGGCCCGGCGCGGCCGCGAGCGTGACGACCCTGCTCGTGGGGGGGTGGATCTGGCGGCGGGCGGCGAGCCGGGACCCGGGTGGGTGAGCCCCACGCTTGTCCGACCCCGATTGACCCTGCGTTGCCCGCTCCCTACGACCTGCACCCAAGGAGCCCGACCCCCATGCATCTCCCGATCGCTCTCCCGTTCCGCGCGCTGTGCTGCGTGGTCCTGCTGGCCCCGTTCGCCGCGGCGCAGGACTCGCGGCCGAGCCGCATCGCCCAGGAGATCGCCGCCCAGCAGCTGGTCTCACTCTCGATCGCCTGGATCGAGGCCGGCCAGGTCACGCGCACCGAGTCGTTCGGCTTCGAGGACCGCGAGCAGAAGATCCCGGCGAGCGGGAAGACGATGTATCGCTGGGCCTCGATCAGCAAGCCGGTGACGGCGATCGTCGGGATGCAGCTCGTCGAGCAGAAGAAGCTCGATCTCGACCGTGACGTCTGCGAGTACGTGCCGGAGTTCCCGCGCAAGGCGTGGCCGATCACCTGCCGGCAACTGCTCACGCACCAGGGTGGGATCGTCCACTACACGAACGGCAAGGTGATCCCGCGCGAACGCAAGTACGAGCAGGAGCACCCCTGGGCCGACCCGGTGCTCGCGCTCGACGCGTTCGCCGACTCACCGCTGGTCTGCGAACCGGGCACGAAGCACAGCTATACGACGCACGGCTACATGCTGCTCGGCGCCGTGGTACAGCGCGCGGGCGGCAAGGGCTTCTGGGAGCAGGTCCAGGAGCGGGTGGCGAAGCCGCTGCAGATGGCGAGCTTCCAACCGGACTATCCCTGGGTCGCGATCCCGCACCGCGCAGTCGGTTACCGCAAGGCGAACGGCAAGGAGCCGGCGCGCAGCAGCGACACCGACGTGTCATGGAAGCTGCCGGGCGGCGGCTTCATCTCGACGATCGGCGACCTGGGCCGCTTCGGCGCCGGGCTCCTGCGCGGCGAGCTCGTCTCGGCCCGGACGCGTGAGCTGATGTGGACGCGCGCGACCACGCGCGATGGCAAGGTCACGGGTTACGGCCTCGGCTTCGGCGTGCGCGAGGGCGAGGTCTCGCATTCCGGCGGCCAGGAGAAGACCTCGACCCTGCTCGTGCTGCAGCCGGGGAAGCAGCGCGGCATCGCGCTGATGAGCAACAGCGAGGGCAGCAGCCTGTCGGCGCTCGGGCACGACCTGCTGCGCTGATCCTCACCAGCGCAGAAGCACGAGCTCGGAGCAGAAGCCGGGGCCCATCGCGACGATCAGGCCGTAGCTGCCGGGAGGAGGCGTGCGTTCGCGCAGCGTCGCATCCAGGACCATCAGCACCGAGGCGCTCGAGAGGTTGCCCTGCTCGCGCAGCATCCGCCAGGCGAGCTCGACTTCGGCGTCGGGCAGGTCGAGCGCGGTCTGCATCGCCTGCAGGACCTTGGGCCCGCCGGGGTGGCAGATCCAGCGCGTGATGGAGCGGCGCGTGAGCCCGTGGGCCGCGAGGAACGCGTCCACGTCGGGCGCGAGGCGCGTGCGCGCGATCTCGGGCACGCCCGCGGAGAGCACGATCTGGAAGCCCTTCTCCGAGATCCTCCAGCCCATCACGTCCTCGGTGTCCGGGTAGAAGACCGAGCGTGTCGCGACGACCTTCGGGCCGT
>CAZSKV010000367.1:0-2699 GCA_964607495.1 uncultured candidatus Brocadiaceae bacterium | reverse complement strand
GGCGCCAGGCCCATCTTGGTGCCGTACCCGATCAACAGGAACACGGCGGCCAGCCGCAGCCAGGGCTTGGAGTACTGTGGCGCGTGGGCCATCCCGTAGGCGAACGACAGGTAGTCCCACTGCTCGGGCGCGGCCGCGCCGGCGAGCGCGAGGAAGAACGTGCCGAGCAGTGCGAACGCGATCCCGACCGAGCACACCAGCACGTACTTCCAGGTCGCTTCCAGCGAGCGGGCACCGTGGTAGTAGAAGAGCAACGGCGCCGTCGTCAGCGTCGTCGCCTCCATCGCGACCCAGTAGACGCCCCAGTGCTGCGCGGTCGCAGCCAGGCTCATCGCCGCGAGCGAGAAGAGGTGGCAGGCCAGGAACAGCCGCGGCGCGCCCCGCGACTCGCGGCGTGTGTAGGCCCACAGATAGACCGCGACCAGCGCGTAGAGCAGGCTGACGACCGTCAGCACGAGCAGTCCGGCAGGGCCCACCCCGATCAGGCCACCGGGTGGCGCCACCGGTGGTTCGAGCCACAGCGTGGTGACGAGCGCGAAGTGGGTCAGGGCGGTCGCGTAGAGCACCACGAAGCGTGCAGGCTGCTGCCGGAGGAGCAGGACCAGGCTGGCTCCGGCGGCGGGCACTAGCGTCGGCAGCAGCGCGTCGAGCATGTCAGTCCTTGAGCGCCGTCAGGTTGTGCGTGTCCATGTGATCGAACTCGCGGTTGATCCGGAAGATCACGATGCCCATCACGAATACGCCGACGAACACGTCGAGCAGGATGCCCATCTCGACCAGCAGCGGCATCTCGACGATCAGGCAGATGCTGACCAGGTAGATGCCGTTCTCGACCACGAGGTAGCCGATCACCTGGGTCACGGCCTTGCTGTGCGTGATCAGCAGCAGCAGGCCGAGCAGCAGCGTCGAGAACGCGGCCGGGAGCAGCAGCTGCGACACGACCGTGACCGGCAGCGGCAGGTGCGCCGAGATCACGAACGAGAGCGCCACGAGCAATGCGGCGAGCACGAGCGAGGCGCCGTGGGAGATCAGCGGCGCGCCGACCCTCCGGATCGCGACCTCGCGCATCGCGCGGAAGAGCAGCCGCGGGATCAGCCAGACCTTGATCGTGACCGTCACCACGAGCAGCACGAGCTGGTGCAGGCCCAGGTGGCCGTGGTGGACGATCAATGGCAGGAAGGCGATCAGCAGTGATTGCGCCGCGAACGCACGGATGATCGAACCGAGACGCTCGCTTGCGAGCGCGAAGATCGACAGCAGGATCGCGACGATCAGGATCGAATCGGTCAGGAAGTTCACGGCCTGCCTCCGATCGAGAAGAGCACTGCGAGCGCGATCGCCGCGACCGCGAGCGCGCCGCCGAGAGCGGTCGGCACGCGCGGGAGGCGCAGGCGCGCCATCGACGACTCGACGACACCGATGCCGATGCCGACGCCGACCATGCCGGCGCCGAACACGAGGGCATCGACGAGTGGATGGCTCGCGGTCGGCAGCACCAGACGCACGAGGATCGCGGCGAACAGGAAGAGCTTGATCGCCGCGCCGTAGAGGATCGCGCCGAGATCCGGACCGCCGTGGTCGAGCACCATGACCTCGTGGATCATCGTGAGTTCGAGATGGGTGTTCGGGTCGTCGAATGGGACGCGGCAGTTCTCGACCAGCAGCAGCACGGCGAAGGCGACGGCGACCAGCACGAGGGCCGGGCCGAGCCGGCCCCAGAGCTGCCATAGTCCGGGTCCGAGAACCTCGGTCAGAGACAGCTCGCCGCGACCGGCGGCGAGCACAACGAGGCAGCAGTAGAACACCGGCTCCGCGAGACTCGCGAACGTGGCCTCGCGCGCGGCACCCATGCCCGAGAAGGCCGACCCGGTGTCGAGGGCCATCGCGACCGTCACGAAGCGCGCGAGCGCGAGCAGCGCCACGAAGAGCACGACGTCGCCGGTGAACCCGAGCGGCGCCGCGATGCCGGCGAGCGGCACGCAGAAGCCGGCCACCAGCACCGCGGCCAGGCCGATCAGCGGGCCCAGCCGGAACACCTGGGTGGTCACGCGACTGTAGACCGCGCCCTTGCGCGCGAGCTTCCACAGGTCGTACCACACCTGCAGCAGTGGCGGACCCTGCCGGCCGGCGACGATGGCCTTCGTGCGGTTGACGATGCCCAGGAACAGGGGTGGCGCCGTGAGCAGCAGCAGGACGTGGCAGGTCGAGGCGATCATGACTCCGCCACCATCCAGACGAGGAACACGACCAGGACGATCACGATCTGCAGCAGGTACTTGTTCAGCCTCCCGTCCTGGAAGCGGCGCACGGGCGCCAGCAGGCGCTCGCCGCAGGCGAAGAGCGGCACGTAGACCTGGCGCAGGAGCCGGTCGCGCACATGGGTCGAGAAGCGTGCCTCGGCCGGGAACAAACCCTCCGGTGGGTGGGCTTCGGTCTCCGGCGCGAGCACTCCCTGGAAGAGTTCGACGAGCGGCTGCCCGTACGAGGTCGCCGTGTACTGCATGCGCGGCCCAGGCTGTGCGTAGCCGCAGCCCCAGGTCGGCACATCACGGCGTTCGTCCTTCCGGCGCAGCAGACGGCGCGCGCCGGCGAGCGCGGCGATCAGACCGACCAGCACCCCGAGCGCGATCCCGAGCGGGTGCAGCGGCGCGAGCGCGGCGCGGATCTCGGCGCCCTGCCGCGCGATCTGCAATTCGGTT
>CAZSKV010000366.1:0-14505 GCA_964607495.1 uncultured candidatus Brocadiaceae bacterium | reverse complement strand
GGCACCGGCGGCAGCGCGGGGCGGGAATCGGCGCCCTGCGGGGGCGTCGGCCGGCTCGCGGGATCCTGGCCGGGCAAGAGCAGCACGCACAAGAGCGGCACACGCAGATTCAGAAGCATGGGCTTTCGGCTTAAGGTGGGGCCAGTGAGCGTCCAGCTGCTGGCGGTCCTGATCAATGTCGCACTCGCCGTGATGAAGTTCACGGTCGGGACGATTGCGGCTTCGCACGCGCTGATCGCGGACGCATTCAACTCCACGGGCGACGTGGTGGCGACGTTCGTCGCCTGGCTCGCGTTCCGCTATGGCGCCAAGCCACCCGATGACGACCACCACTACGGCCATGCGAATGCCGAGGCCCTGGCAGGACTCCTGATCGGCGGCACGATCTGCGCGACCGGGGTGTTCATCTGCGCCGACGGCATGCGCGCGAGTCTGGCGGAACGCGAGCACGTCGCCCCCGAGGCACTCGCCCTGTGGGGAGCGGGGGTGACCGCTGTGGTCAAGGAGATGCTCTACCGCGTCTCGCACCGCGTCGGGGTGGTCACGAGTTCCCCCACCTTGCTCGCCTCCGCGAACGACCACCGCGCCGATGTGGTCGCTGCGCTCGTGGCGCTGGTCGGCGTCTGGATCGCACGCTCCGGGTTTCCGCAGTTCGACGCGATCGCGGCCATCGCGATCGGCATCTACATCTTCTTCCTCGGGCTCGAACCGCTGCGCAGCAACCTCGGCATCCTGATGCACGCCGCACCGCCACACCTCGACAAGCGCGCAGCCGAGGTCGCGGCGAAGATCCCTGGCGTCGTCATGGTCCGCCAGGTGCGCGTGCAGCCGCTCGGCGGCATGTTCCGGATGGACATGGTGTTGACCGTGAGCACGGCGTTGACGGTCGGCGCCGCGCACGCGATCGCCCATGCCGTCGAGGATGCGGTCCGCCAGGGCGTGGAGAACGTGATCGAAGTCCACGTGCACGTCGAACCGGCGCCCTGAGGGAGCTGGTCCGGGGGCGGCAGCGTTACCTGGCGAGCAGGCGCACGACCTCGTCGCAGAGCTGGCGGAGACCGGGGCCCAGTTTCTTCTGTTCGTCGGTGTTGACCTGCACGGCCACCGCCAGGCCGTGGTCCTCGTACCAGGCAAGTTGCGCCAGGTAGCCGGGGAACCAGCCGGAATGGCCGTAGGCAGTGCCGTTGCGGCCGTCCCAGATCTGCACTCCGAGGCCATAGCGGTCACCGCGGCCGGTCTTGGCCGCGACGCCGTCGCGTTGGTCGCGGCGCATGGCCGCGGGCACCGCGTCTCCGGCGAAGAGGACCCGACCCCATCGTGCGAGATCGAGCGCGGTGCTGGCGATGCCTCCGCCGCACCATTCGGCCTGGGGATTGATCACGAACTTCCCGTTCTCGATCGTCTTGCCGCGCTTCTCGAACGGCGTCTGCGCGCCCGCGTAGCCTGGCACGAGGCGCGCAATCGCGCGCGAGGAGGCCGGCACGGTGTCGTGCAGATGCAAGGGCACCAGCAGGCGTTGGCGCAGGTTGGTCTCGAAGCTCGTGCCGCTGACCTTCTCGATCAGGATGCCGAGGACGATGTAGTTCGTGTCGGCATACGACCAGTCGGCGCCTGGTGCGAAGAGCGGGTCCTGGCCCAACACGTAGCCGAGGAGCTCGTGCGGCTTCCAGACCCGGTCCGGGTTGCTGCCGACCTCGTGTCCGAATCGCTTGTCGTAGACGTGCTCGGGGATGCCGCTCTGGTGGCGCATCAGCTGGCGGAGCGTGATCTCGCGCGCGTTGGGGAGGCGGGCGAACCAGGGCTCTTGTTCGAGCCATTGCCCGATTCTCGCGTCGAGGTCGAGCTTGCCCTCGCTGACGAGCTGCAGGGCGATGGCGGCAACGTAGGTCTTGCCGACGCTGCCCGAGAGCATGCGGGCGCCGGGCGCAAGGGGGATCTTCTGCTCGACATCCGCGAAGCCGACATGCACCTCGCCCTCGCGCCCATCCTCGTGCGCATAGGCCAGCATCAAGCCGGGGAACCCGTGGCGCTCGCGGCGCTGTTCGAGCAGCGCGTGGATGCACGCGTGCACGGAGTCGTGCAGCTGGGACGCCGGCCGCGAGTCCTGGGCGGAGAGCGGCGAGACCAGAAGGCAGGAGAGCAGGACAAGGCAGCGCATGGAGGACATCGCGGCTGATACGGGCATTCATCCCCGTAGAAAAGTACGCGGTACTATCTGATGACGATGTGCCAGAGGGTGTCGGGGGCCAACGTGATCTTGGGGGGAGAGCCGGTGACCTGGATGCGGTCGGGGCGCGCCTGACCGTTGCAGTCGAGCGCCAGGACACGCTGGATCGGCGGCCCCTCGAGTCGCAGGGTGACACTGGCGGCCACCAACTGCACCTGCGCGGGCGTGGAGCCGATCGCCGTGATCTTGCCTCCTGCTTCCGCGAAGCCGAAGGGCAACG
Organism: uncultured candidatus Brocadiaceae bacterium; assembly: GCA_964607495.1. GTDB lineage: Bacteria > Planctomycetota > UBA1135 > UBA1135 > UBA2386 > CAZSKV01. The sequence goes on along the minus strand of CAZSKV010000366.1, from coordinate 12,058 downwards.
TCGGCGTCGCAGCCTGCAGCAGGATGCGCTTCGAACGGGACAGCGCCTCGCCGTCGAGGCTGATCGCGGCCACGGCGGCGTATTCGTTGCGGCATTCGATCGCGAGCTGGCGCAGTTCGATCCGGCCCGCCTTGCCGAGATAGCCACTCGCCGCCTGGCAGCGCTGGCCATCGATCGTGAGCAGCCGGCGCGCCTCGTCGAGCACGACTTCGCCCGCAGCGTGCCGGGTCAGCCGCTTCCTGGTGTCCATCAGTCCGGTCAGATCGACGGCACTCGACCTCGAACCAGGCTCGAAGCTGCGGACCACGGGTCCGCAGAGGAAGACCCGCGGCTCGAGACCCTGGCGTGCCGGCCCGTCCTGGGCGCGCAGAGGGTCGAGCTGGGCGCTGCCGCCACTCGAGCCCGTGAGCGCGAACAAGAGGTCGTCGGGAAGCGCCGCCCGACGCACGGGTTCGGCCTCCTTCAGGTCGCCACGGCGGAACAGGAGCGCCGCCACCGGATACGTGAACGCCTGGTCCGGCGTCCCGAGACCGAACTTCGTCATCCCGGGATCGAGGAGCCACGGGCTCTCGACCGCGAACCAGACCAGACCATCGAGACCGTTCGCCGCCGCGTAGGCCGCGGCCACGAGGGCGCCATCGACGCGCTTGCGGTTCGGCGCCGGCCAGCCGATCTCGGAGACGATCTGCGGCTTGCCCAGCGTCTGCACGATCTGCAGTGGCAGCCGTTCGGGGGCGTCGACGAACGCGAGGTCGCTGAAGCTGTCGCCCGCCCCGACGGCGTAGCTCGCGCGCGGCCCCTCGTGCCTGCCGCCGAAGTAGCCGTGCGCGTCGACGATGTCGGCCGGCTCATAGGTCCAGCGCTCGACCGCATCGAGCTGGCCGGGATCGCTCACGTGCCAGTTGGAGGCGACGGCCAGACCGCCGTAGCCGAGATCCCGCTTCAGGTAATCGATGGTCCGGGCGTAGTAGCCGCGTTGGGTCTCGGCGAGGAAGCGGACCTGTTCACGCACGCGGCGACGTTGCTCCGGTCCGGCCCGCTGCATGCCTTCGCGGGTCATGTTCCATGCCGGCAACAGGCTGCCACGCGGCGCCCGCTTCTGGTCGAGCCAGGCGTGGAACTGCCCCTCGAGCGCCCGCCATGCGTCCGGCGGCACGAGGTCGGGGCCGAACGTCCAGAAGAAGAACGAGTCCTCGTTGACGAGCTCGACCGCGGCGAGCGCGGGTTCCTTGGCGAGGGTGAGGCCCGTGTACGGGTTCACCGTGCCCAAGGCACTCGCGAGCCACGCGCGTTGGATCGCCTGCAGGCGCGCGTCGAAGTAGATCAGCGCGAACGGATGCTTCGGTTCGCGGCCTTCGTAGGCGTCGATCCCCCAGGACTTGTCGATCCGGAACCAGAGCGGGAAGTAGGTCGAGAGGGTCGTGTAGATGCCGGCGTCGCGACATGCCGCAACGAAGAAGAAGACTGCATCGAGCCGGCCAGGATCGACGTGGACCGGGTCGGCGTCCGAACCGAGAGCTCCGTGCAGGCGCACGAGGTTCACTCCGAGCTTGGCCAGCTTGCGCACCAGATACCGCACCGCACCCTGGGACTGCCGCCACACGCCGGGACCGGCGTTGACGCCGAACCAGCGGATCGTCTCGCCATCGCCACGGACGAGCCGCGACCCCTGCGCACGGATCGGGCCATGCTGACCCGCGCGCGCCTCGTTCCAGCTCCGCAAGTCGAGCAACGCTTCGGGAGAGAACTCGTCCGGCACGATCGGGAACGCGAACGCACCCTGGCTCACACGGGCGTCCTTCTCCCCAGGTCTGCGCTTGCCGTCCGGGATGAATGGCCCGCGCATCAACAGGAAGCAGTCGAATGCGGCCGTCGCATCCTCACCCTTGGCCGCGAGCAGCTCGATCTCGAACCGGTGTTCGCCGGCGGCGAGATCCACGCTGCCGAGTTCGACCCAGTTCGCGCAGACGGTCGCGACCAGGGCCACGTTGTCGGCGAGCGCGCACTCGCGGCCGCACTCGCGCGGCGCCGCGGCGTCGAACCGCCAACGGAACGGGCCATGCCGCCAGAACTTGCGCGCCCACAGCGTGTACTCCCCCGCCGTGGCGACCACCACGCGATAGCTCGCGAAGAGCGCGGCGTCGCCACGCGGGCCCGCGGCGCTGAGCCACTCGCCTGCGGAGAGAGAGTTGCTGTGCCCACCGAGACCCTTCGCCGACATCCAGGTCTGCGACGGGAAGTTGGTCCGCTCCGGCCCCTCTGCTTCCCACCACACATGCTGCGCCCGGACGGAGCCGGCGGCGAATGCGCTCGCGAGCAGGCAGATGCCGAGGCCGTGGCAGCGCGAGGAGTTCATCGGATCTCGATCACGAGATCGTCGCGCACCTGCCCACCCGCGAGGTTCACGATCACCTTCCCGTACGGCGCACCTTCCTGCGGCTTCTGGCCGGGGAAGGCCTCGATCGTGACCTCACCTGCCGGCACGTTCCCGAGCACGAACCGGCCGAACTCGTCCAGGCGGAACACTTCCTGGCCGCGCGGTCCGTGGTCGTGTCGGACGGTCGCGAAGTGGTGCGTCTGCCCGGTGCCCGCGGTCACCACGACGCCACTCACGGTGTTGGCGCGGCTGACCGTGATCTCGAGATCGCGCATGCCGGCGCGCGCCTTGGCGACCCGGTGGGTGTAGCCCGCAGGCAGCGAAGTCACGATGAGGCGTGGTTCGAACGGCCTGCCCGGCAGATGGTCGATCGCGAACCGGCCATCGGCATCCGTCGTGGTCGCGACGCCGGGCACGTTCAGCGCCTGCACGACGAGTCCCTGGGCCGAAACCCCCGCAGGCACTGCGACCCGGCCACTCACGGGTTCGGTCGGCTGCACTTCGAGCAGCAGCGGGTCCTCGGCGGCGAGTGCGCGCTCGCGTTCGAGCACGGCGTGACCCACGCTCAGGACCCGCAACAACACGAAGTTGACGGTCGGCGAGATGCCTTCGAGGACGAAGCCGCCATCCGTCCCGGACCGCGCCTCCGTCAGGAGCACGCCGTGAGCACCGCCGCCGAAGGCCAACACCCGGGCGCCTGCCAGGGGCTGCCTGGACACGCTGGCGACCTGCCCGGTGATCTTGGTGCCGCGCGCAAGCACGGCGCGGTTCTCCGGGTGGTCGCCGGCCTGCGCGAGGAAGTAGCCGATGCCATAGCCCGGTGCCGTCACGCGCACGAGCGCGTGCTCCGGGACGAGTTCGCTCCGGGCCGCGGGAACCGCCGTGCCCTTGCCGAGGATCTCTCCCAGCTTCCTGGTCGGCGAGGCGGCCGCGCCCGAGTCGTCGAACACGAAGAACTCCAGCCTGGGGTCCGAGAGCGGCTTGCCGGCTGCGTCGACGACCTGCAGCGGCGTGACGACCTCCGCGGCCTTCGCGAGCAGGAACTGGATCGCGAACACCACCGCGACGACGCCAGCCAGCATGCTGGCGAGCTTCCACAGGTTCCGCCTCCGTGGCGGCGGGACTGCCGGCCGCTGGCTACGAGTTCGACTGCGCCTCTCGGGCGACGAGGACCTTTCCGGCGAGCTCACGATCGAGAGCGTAGCTGGCGGAGCCCAGCTCGAACAAACAAGCCGGATACGTCGCCACCACGTGCAGATGGTCGCCAGGGGCCAGCCCCAGCGCGAGCAGCTTGCGGATCGCCTCTTCGTCCTCGGGAGCAAAGCCGACGATCACGGCACGGGTGCCGGCGGCGAGGGATGCGAGCGTCGCGGGTTCCATCAGGGTCGCTGTCATGCCCATCCGAGCGCCAGCAGCGCCTGGTTCAAGCCTGCGCCAGCGATCAGCGCGATCGCGGTCACTGCCGCGAACGTGAGCAGGCCGGTGCGCCAGCCGCGCTCCTTGCACATCATCATGAAGCTCGCGACACACGGCACGAACAAGGTCAGGGTCAAAGAGCCCGTGAGGAGCTGGCGATCGGTCAACCCGAGACCCGCCGAGTTCCCGGTCGACAGCTTGAAGAGGCCGGCAGCGCCGAAGTCGCGCCGGAAGAAGCCGACCAGGAACGACTCGGCCGCGGTGGCCGGCAGACCGATCCAGGCCATGACCGGCTCGACGCCGCGTTCGATCCACTTCAGGGCCCCGGTCTGATCGAGCAGCCACAGCAGGACCGAGGCGAGCAGGAAGAGGGGCACGACCTCCTTGAAGTACCAGGCCAGCCGCATCCAGGTCTTCTTGACGACGTTGTCGAAGCGCGGGACGCGCATCGGCGGCACCTCCATGTGGAAGGTCGCATTGCGGCCCGGCAGCACGCGGGCGGCGACCCATCCGACGCCGACGAACACCGCGAGCAGGCAGCCCACGTAGGCGACCCACATCGCCAAGCCACGCGCAGCGAGCAGTGCGGTGATCAGCCCGAGCTGCGCGGAACATGGGATCGCGAGCACGAGCAGGAGCGTCGCGAGGATGCGTTCGCGCTTGGTTTCGAGCGTGCGCGTGGTCACGGTCGCCATCGTCGCGCAGCCGAGTCCGAGCACCATGGTGATCACCGCGCGCCCGTTGAGGCCCAGGCGCTTGAACACCCGATCACAGAGCAATGCGAGGCGCGGGAAGTAGCCCGAATCCTCGACCAGCGAGAACACGACGAAGAACGCGCCCACGACCGGCAGGACCAGTGCGAGTGCATAGGTGATGCCGAGCGTGAACACGCCGTACTCGCCGACGAAGAGCGCCCGCAGCAGGTCCCAGGGCACCAGCGTCGCGAAGATCCGCTCGAGCACCGGGTTCACGTACCCACCGAAGAGATCCTCCTCGAGCCATCCCACGAGCGTGCCTGCCGCGAACTGGCCGACGATCCAGTAGAAACCGACGTAGAGCACGAAGAGCAGCGCCGGCAGACCCCACAACGGATGCGCGAGCGCGATGCCGAGCCGGTGCTGCAGCGTCTCCCGCAACGTCGCCGGGCGATGGAACGCGCCCTCGAGGATCTTCGCGGCGCGGGCGCGAAGCGCGAGGATCGCCGCCACGGGTGGCATGCCGCCGACATGGGCGCGCACTTCCTGCCTCGCCTGCTGCAGGGCCTCGGCCGAGAAACCTGCGCGCCGCGCGAGCTCGGGACTGCCGCGGATCGCGAGGGCTGCCGCCACGCGGGCCGGCATGGTCTTCGGCAGCGTCGAGTCGGAACCGACCATCGCTGCCAGGCGATCGACCGCGGGACCGAACTCCTCGCTCCAGATCCTGCCGGTCTCGCGCCCTGACGGCCTGGGCTGGCGGCGCATCGCCGCAACGCCCTCCCGGAGCTCCTCTGTCCCCTGCCGTTCGACGGCCACCGTCTCCACGACCGGACAGCCGAGCCGGGCCTGCAATCGGGCGCGGTCGATCACGATGCCCTGGGCGCGCGCTTCGTCGATCATGTTCAGGACGAGCACCAACGGCAGCCCGGCATCGAGGAGCTCGAGGGTCGTGCCGAGCGAGCGATCGAGGTTCTTGGCGTCGACGACGTGCAGCACGGCCGTGACCTCGCCCGCGAACAGGCTCTCGCGCGCGATCCGCTCCTCGTCCGTGACCGGCAGCAGGCTGTAGGTGCCGGGTGTGTCCTTGACCGGGAGCCACTCTTCGCCGACCAGCCACCGTCCGCTCGTGACCGTGACCGTGGTGCCCGGATAGTTGCTGACCACTGCGTGCGCACCAGTCAGCGCCGAGAACAGGGCACTCTTGCCGACGTTCGGTTGGCCGACGAGCACCACGGGGGGCAGGACGGTCTTGGCGGTTGCGGTCGCGGTTGCTGGGGTCACGAGAGGACTTCCTGAGACTTGATCTCAGGAGAGCGCAGCATTCTGGAGCAGAAGTCGATCCGAAACAACTGCCCGCGCCTCGGATTTCCCCGGCCGCCTGACCCCAGGTACCCTCGCGGCAATGAGTGATCCCTACGCGGCCGCCAAACGCGCCGCCGGCCGTGCCGCTGCTGATCTCGTGCGTCCAGGCCAGCGGATCGGCCTTGGCACCGGCTCGACCGTCGTGCATGTCCTGGACCGGCTGGGCGAGCGCGTGCGCGACGAGAAGCTCGACTTCCTCGGCGTGCCGACGAGTGTCGACACGGCCCGCCGCTCGACAGCCCTCGGCATCCGCCTGACCACGCTCGACGATGTCGACACGCTCGACCTGACGATCGACGGCGCCGACGAGATCGATGCCCGGAAGAACATGATCAAGGGCGGCGGAGGCGCCCTGGTCCGCGAGCGGATCGTGGCTGCAGCCGCGAAGGAGATGGTCGTCGTCGTCAGCGCGAACAAGGTCGTGGATGCCCTGGGATCGACTTTCCTGCTGCCGGTCGAGATCCTCCAGTTCGGAGTGCGGCAGACGCTCGCGCGGCTGGCGCGCCTGGGTTGCGAGCCCCGGTTGCGCAAGCAGGCCGATGGGAATCCCTTCGTGACGGACAACGGCAACTGGATCGCGGACTGCAAGTTCGCCCCGATCACGGACCCTGGTGGGCTGCACCGGCTGATCAACACGACTCCAGGCGTGCTCGACAGCGGCCTGTTCGTCGGCATTGCCGGCCGGGTGTTCGTCGGAGAACAAGATGGCCGCGTGCGGATGATTCCCTGAACCAGAAAAAACCGGGGGCGCCGAGCCTGCCAGGCTGGAGCTCGCGTATCGCCCCTGCTGCGCCGGCTGGTGAACCTGATTTCTCCTCCCCCTGGATCGCGCTTCCTCGCCAGCCGGCGCGGTCACTTCCCTGTGCGGTAGTCTTTGCAGAATGCTCGTCTACCTGCTGCGGCATGGCATCGCTGCCGAACTTGGCGAGAGCGGTGTGCGCAGTGATGCCGAACGCCCGCTGACCAAGGAGGGCATCAAGAAGCTCCGCGAAGCCGCGCACGGCTACCGCAAGCTGCTCGAGCGCCCGGTGCGCGTCCTGTCGAGTCCACTGCTACGCGCGCGCGAATCTGCGGAGATCCTCTGCGAGGTGCTGGATCTCCCGTCGCAGGTGGAGCACTGCGCCATCCTGGTGCCGGAAGCCGATCCCCGGGACGTCATCTCCCTGCTGCAGTCGGAGTTGATGGCCGGACCCGGCAGCGGCCCTTTCCTGCTCGTCGGGCACGAGCCGCATCTCGGCAGACTGCTCGGACTCCTGCTCAGCGGTTCGGAACACGCCACCGTTCCGTTTCGCAAGGGGATGCTCGTCGGAGTCGACCTCGACGAACCCCAGAGCATGATCGGCCAGCTGGTCCTGGCGCTCAGGCAGCGCGACGGACGCAGACTGGCCTGAGGGCCATCCTGCTCATTCCAGCGACGCCCGCAGGAACCAGGAGTGCTTCTCGAACTCGCTGATCACTCCGGTCAGGAGGTCGACGGTGTCGACATCGGCGAGCTTCTCGCCGACGCCGCGGGATTCGCGCAGGCCTTCGAGGTAGCGGTCGAACCGCTCCACGAGCAGGCGCACGTGGTCGAGATCGCGCGTCGTCTCCTGCGGATAGTCCGGCAGCTTGGAGTGCTTGGCCACGTGCCTGGCCGTGCCGGTTGCCAAGGCGCCCAGGGTGACCGCGCGCTCGGCGATCGCATCGTTGAAGTTGGCGAGGCCCACGGCAAAGGTCTCGAAGAGCGGATGCAGCGCAGCGAAGTTCGGGCCCTTGACGTTCCAGTGGGCGACCTTGATCTGGCTGTGCAGATCGAGACCGTCGACGAGCCGGGCATTCAGGGTCTCAGCGAGCTTCGCCCGGGCATCAGGCGAGAGATGGGAGGGGCTGCGGAACATCGGCACTCCTTTCGGGATGGTAGATCGAGGACTCACGGCAAGGTTACCAACGCTACCCGTGCCGAGTGAATTGCCGCCGTGCCGGGCTACTTGCCGCTCTTCTGTTCCGGTCCTGCCGCCGCCTTCTTGGGCTTCGGCACGATCACCAGATCGCGCAGCCCGGACGCCGGCACGACCACCACGCCTTCGTGCTCGTACTCGTGCGCGTCATCCGCCTCGCCCCCATGTGCCCAGATCTGCACGCGATACCGGCCCGGACAGGTGCCCTCGAGCGTGAACGCACCGTCCTTCGCGACCTGGGTCGACTCGCCCCCGCCGGTCCCACCGACCCCGTCGACGTCGAACGTCATCCAGACCCATTCGGGGCGTTTCGCGCCGAACGCGGCGAAGTCGACGCGGCCCTGCACAGTGACGAGTCGATCGAGACGGATCACCACACCGAGGGTCGGCTGGGCGGCGGCGACTTCGATGCCGCCGAGGCGGCCCTTGCCATGCTGGTGATGGGAGGCGGTCAGGTGGAAGCTCCCGGCAGGCACGCGCGTGAGCTCGAAGCGACCCTGGGCATCGGTGAGTCCCGAGATCCTGGCGCCCGCGGCCGAGATGGCCTCGATCGTGCAACCCGGAGCCGGCAGCGCGTCCGATCCGAGCACCTGGCCCTGGAGGGAGCCGGTGCGGATCTCGATCGTCAACACCTGATCCGCACCGTCTTCGAGCTTCACCTGGCGCTTCGCGAGCATGCCGAACGAGAAGTCACCCGGATTCTGCGTGACCGCCGCCGGGTCGATGATCTCGAGTTCGAACTCGCCCGCTGCCACCTGCCCGAGGTCGAACCGTCCCTGGGCATCGACGCGGGCCACCAAGCGGCGCCCGTGCCAGGCCTGCACGACCATGCCTGCAGCCGGCCGATCGTCGCACAACACGCTGCCACTGACGTGCGCCGAGGGCCCCGTCGGATTCTCGGGCTGCTTGCCGACCTCGATCTCGACGTGCGCGAGTTCACCGGCCCCCACTGCGGCACGCGCGCTGCGTGACTCCATCCCGAGCTCGAGCGACTCGTACATCAAGCGATACATCGAACCAAACGAGCGCATCGCCCGCAGGGACGGCACAGCATTGAGCTCGTACTCGCCGGGTGGCAGGCCCGTGATCACGGTGCTGCCGTCGAGCCCGGGAACTGCAAAGCGCGGCACCGAGGCGTCGTCCGGTTCGTCTCCCGCACCGCCGTGGCGCACAGCGACCAGCGACCACTTGCCGGGCGCCGGTGGCTTTCCCTGGTCGGTCAACTTCACCCTCAAGCTGCCAGGGGTGCGCAACTGCAACCGCGCTTCTGGCATTGCCAGCGGCAGTGTGAGCGATTTGACGACGATCCCGTGCCGCGGATGCATCGCCATGAGCGTGACCTTCTGCTGGTCGCTGCGGCACTTGACGAGGAGCTTCCCCGCGGCGTTCGTGGTTCCTGCATAGGTGGGAAAGGTCCCACCACCGAACGACTCCTGCACCGATACCTTCGCTCCGCGCACTGCCGTTTCCCTGCCGTCGACGACGACCACGGCCAACGCGAGCTCGGCTGCCAGCTCGACTTCCTTGGCGAGGTCAGCCTGCAGGTCGAGCTCGATCTGGGCCGGCATGTGACCAATGGCGCTCGCGGTCACCTGGTACCGTCCGGCCGCGAGATCGCCGATCCGTAGCCGGCCGTCCTCGAGCTTCTCGATCCGCCCCTTCAACTCGACGCGCGGCACCAAGCCAAAGATGCTGAGCGGCGTGCTCCCCTCGCCGAACGAGCCGCGATAGAGCTTCAGCCTGGCGTCCACGATCGGCGCTCCGGACTTGCTCTTGCACTGCAGGGTCAGCGCATGGCGCGCAGGCAGCGTGACCAGCAGATCCTGGTTGACACTGCGTTCGGCACTGAAGGCCCACGGGTCGTGGGCCGTGCGCCGCGCGGCGGCGAGCACGAGGCCGGAGGGGAAGCCAGCCAGCGAGAAGTGCCCCTGTGCATCGGTGGGATCGGCCTTGGTCGCGAAGTGGAACGGCACGCCGACGCTCTTGAGCGCAATCATCACCTCGGCACCCACGACCGGCGCGCCATGACCGTCGACGACGCGGCCGGTTGCGGCCTCACCGTCCTTCAACCGGATCGTGCCGAGATCCCGCTTCTGGCCGGGCTTCAACCGCAACGCCGGGTTCACGTGCGGCAGGTGCCCGCGGCTCGTGATCGCGAACAGGTTTGCGCCGGGGTCGATGCCCACGAGGCGGAACTTGCCCCCGGCATCGCTCAGGGTCGTCGGGATCGGCAGGTGCTCGAGGCGCTGGGCGACCCACTTCGGCATCTCGACGACGAATGTCTTGTCGCCCTCGGAGAAGAACAGCGCCTCTCCCGGGATGAACCGTTCGACCGGCACGAAGCTCGCAACCTGCCCGGGCACGTCGGCAGCGCGCACGACCGCCCCCGCGATCGGGTTGCCGTCCGTGTCGGCAACGGTGCCAGTGACCACGGCGGCATGCTTGAGCTCGATGTCGCCGAGATCCACGATCTCCCCCGGCCCGGGCGATCGCTCGACGAGACGATGCGTGCGCGCCTCGCCAGCTCCGTCGGCGACCAACAAGTAGATGGCAGCCGGGTAGACCCCGGGCAGCCGGAACCGGCCCTCGGCATCGGTGGTGACCGTGCCCGCGCCGATGTCGGGTTCGAACTCCGCCTCGGAATCGAAGCGCAACTGGTCCGTCAGCACGGCCTTGGCGTCGAAGCGCAGCAGCTCCACCTGGACCCCGGGCGCCGGCTTGCCCTCGTGCGTCACGACCCGCCCGATGAAACCGGCCAAGGCGGCGACGTACTCCGGGTCGTCCTCGCCGGCGCCGTGCACCACGGAGCGCTCGACACTCGCCTCGCTCGGGCGACTCCGAGCCTGCTGGTCCTGTCCCTGCACTGCCTGCACCAGGGGCGCCATCGCCTCCTGGCCCGGCAGATTCGCGAGTTCGGCGGAGCGTCCGCCCCAGCCCGGCAGGAGGAACAGGAGCGCCGCCACGACCAGGATTGCGAGTGCGACGAGGGCGAGAGCGGCGGAGCGCTGGGTCATTTCTTGGGCCCGATCGGAGGAGGTCCCAGTGGCCGCTTCTTGAGCCGGATCGTCACGCCTTCCCGATCCTGCTGGCCGAGCTCGATCGGCTCGGTGCTCATCAGCAGCTCGTTGGGGGCGTTGACGACCGCCTCGTAGCGCCCTGCGAACAGGCCCGTGATCTCGAATGCGCCATCGGCGCCGATCGCGGTGCCGCGGCCCTCGCGGTCCCCCCCCGGCGCGTCGGCAAGGACCTGCAGGTGCAACCACAACCACTCCGGCGCCTTGCCGCCGAAGTGGCTCAAGTCCACCGTGCCCCTGAGCTTCAAGGTCCGCTGCAACCGCAGCTCGATGTCCGTGCGCGGCACCGCGGCTTGGAGCGGCACCACGTACGACGGACTGCGGCCGACATCCTTGTGCTCGGCCTGGAGCGTGCAGTTGCCGGCTGGCACTCGGGGCATCTCGAAGCGGCCCAGTGCGTCCGTCTTCGCCTGCACGTTGCTCCACTGGTTCTCGAATGCGTCGTCCTTGCCGAGTCTGACCGAAGCCGACACTTCCACTCCGGCGACGGGCTGCCCATCCGCGCCATGGACGATTCCGCTGATGGAGCTCAATTGCACGTCGATCCGCAGGTCGCGGTCCTGGTTGGCCTTCACGCGGATGCTCGCCGACCAGAGCCGCTCGCGGAAACGTGACTCCTTCTCCATGTCCATCAGCTGCAAATGGATGTCGCCCTCGCGCACGCGACCGAGATCGAAGCGACCAGACGCGTCGACCTTCCCGATGACCTGGCGGTTCGACCAGCCGTACACGCTCATCCCCTCGGCCGGACGGCCGTTGATCAGCGCGGTCCCGGTGATCTGCGCCGCCGGTCCGGTCTCGACCTGCACCGGCTTCTCTGTGTCGAGGTTCACCGCCGCGGTCAAGCCGCTCGCAACCTCCACTTCGAGAAAGTTGCGCCCGAACGAGATCCGCGAGCCCTGCACGACCTGCTGGTAGAAACCACCAGCCGAGCTCACGCCGCCGATCGACTTCTCGGCGGTGACCCGCCACTTGCCTGGGCGCAGGCCACCGAGCGCGAACCTGCCTTCGGCGTCGACCAGAGCAAAGCGCGGTGACTCGGGCAATGCCCCCCAGGCATCGGCCTGTGACCAGGCGCGCTGCACCTGGATCATCCACTTGCCAGGCTCCGGCAGCCCGCCCTTCTCGGTCAGCACGCCGGCGACTCCGCCCGGTGCGAGCATCTGCAGCCGGCACTCGGGGGTCGGCAGGTTCGCC
>CAZSKV010000365.1:0-5722 GCA_964607495.1 uncultured candidatus Brocadiaceae bacterium | reverse complement strand
AACGACGGCGGCATCCAGCGCGCGACGAACGTGCTGACGGTCGCGCAGACCTCGGGGTGGACGAATCTCGCGCGCGGCCTCGCGATCACGCAGCTCTATGGTGCCTGCATCAACGCCAGCACGGGCGTCGTGCTCGGCGGGGCGCAGGACAACGGCACCGTGCGCGGTACGCCGGCCAACGGCCTCAACAACTGGACCTCGCCGCTGGGCGGCGACGGCTCGTTCGCGGCCTCCGATCCGACGGACCCGAACACCTTCTACATGCAGTACTACTACCTGAACCTCTACCGCTCCTCGAACGGCGGCGCGAGTTCAGGCAGTTCCATCAAGAGCGGCATCAGCGACGCGACGCCGAACTTCATGGCCTACATCCTGCTCGACCCCAACGACCCGACGAAGCTCTACGCCTGCGGCGCCCAGCTCTGGCGCACGACCAATGCCAAGGCGAGCCCCCCGGGCTGGGTATCGATCAAGCCGGCGATCTCCTGTCCGAACTCGCTGCCGCCGAACCCTGATCCGGCGCACTTCGACAACAACCCGCCCTGCAACATCTCGACGGTCGCCGTCGCCAAGGGCAACTCGAACATCGTCTGGGTCGGCCACAACAACGGCGCGGTCTACTACACGAAGAACGCGCTCTCGAACCCGCCGACCTGGACCAAGGTCGACGACAACTCGCCTTCGCTCCCGGATCGCTGGGTGTCGCGGATCGTGATCGACGCCAACAACCACGACAAGGTGACCGTCTCCCTCCTCGGCTTCGCGCAAGACAACGTCTGGCGCACCACGAATTCCGGCACGAGCTGGAGCGCGAGCTGGGGCTCGGGCGCGAACGCGCTGCCCGCCGTGCCGGTCAGCGGCCTGGTGCAGCATCGCGTGATCGGCACGCGCTACTACGCGGGGACCGACCTCGGTCTGTTCTACTCCGAGGACGACGCCCAGACCTGGAAGCCCGCGGCCGGCGGCCCGACGATCGTGCCGATCGAGGAACTGATCTGGAAGACCGACAAGACGCTGCTCGTCGCGACCCACGGCCGCAGCATCTGGACCTGCGACGTCGACCCGGCCGCGGTCACGCTGCTCGGCACCGGCTGCGGCGTGACCACGCCGCCCAGCCTCTCGGTCGGCGCGCCCACGATCGGCACGCAGCAGGCCTACACGCTCGCGAACGCCTCGCCGAACGCGCCGGTCAGCCTGCTGCTCGCCGCCGGACCCGAGAGCCCGACGACGATCGGCCCCTGCGTCGTACAGCCGGCGCTCGCGGGTCTCGTCGCCGTCGGCTTCGGCACCACGAACGCGAGCGGCGGCCTGGCTACCAACCTGACGATCCCCGCGAACGCGGCCTTCGTCGGCGCCGTGCTGACCGTGCAGGAGTTCATCGGCGTCGCCGGCGGCCCGCTGCTCGGCGTCGGCGAACTCAGCAACGGCGCCCGCATGACCCTCGGCTTCTGAACCCTCGTACGTAGAAAGGTACCGCGTACTTTTCCATCAATCAGTACGCGGTGCCGGCGGCGAGCACCAAGCCCAGTCCCGCAGCGACCCAGGTCCACAGCAGGGTCTTGCGCAGCAGCGCCTGCACGTCGATCCGCATCTCGTTGGCCACCCACACGTTCGCGGTGTTCGTCGGATCCGACACGCCCTGCAGGATGCCGACCGAGAGCAGCATCCCCATGATCGCCTCCGGCCGCATCCCGGCCGCGAGCAGCGCCCCGGCCAGCGGATAGCCGAGGCCCCAGACGTTCAGAGGACCGCGGTAGAGCGCGAGCGGCGCCAGCAGCGTGAAGAGCAGCACGTAGCCCAGCCGCGAGCCGGGCACCAGCCTCGCGAAGGCCGGCTGCATGTCGGCGAGCACCGGCCAGGTGCCCTGCGCACCCGCCGGTCCGAGCAGCGCGACGAGCAACATGCCGAGCCCGAGCAGCAGGACGAGCGCCGGCATGACGGCCGTGCCGCCATCCAGGAACGCGCGGACCAGCAACTGGCTGCCCCCCTGGCGCCACGTCGTCACCGAGGCATAGCCGACGCCGGCCAGGAACGCCGCGACCTCGCCGATGCCGCAGACCGCGATCAGGGCCAGCGGGACCAGGGGCGTCAGGAACGCGGGCCAGCGCCAGCGCATGCAGGGCGTGGCCAGGGCCAGCGCGGGCAGGCCGAGGGCGAGGCTCCAGCGCAGCGCCGGGAGCACCATGGCCGTCAGCTGGCCGAGTGCGTACCCGGCCCCCGCGAGCAGGATCAGCACGCCGGTCGGCCGCAACAGCGCCCGCGGGGTCAAGCGCAGCATCCGCGCACGGTGCAACTCGACGGCGACGAACACGATCGCGACCAGGGTCGTGCTCGCCGCGAGCAAGGGCGCGAAGCGCAGCACGTCACCGCGCTCCAGCCCGAGCACGCTCTGGTAGACGCTCCAGTTGGCGGCATTCAGCAGGCCGCCGATGCAGGTGCCGAAGAGCAGGATCCCCCCGGCCAGCGCCTCGCCGACGCCCAGCGCCGCCAGGATCGGCAGCACGACGGTGCCGACCAGGATCAGCGCGCCCAGCCCGGTGATCGTCGTGAAGAGCAGCGCAGTGCTCACCATCAGCACGAGCACGACCAGCAGCGGCTTCTCCCCCGAGTACTCGGCGCCGCACCTGACGAGATCCTGCGCGACCCCGGTCCGCTGCAACAGCGCCGACAGCACGCCACCGAGCAGGATCACGACGCCGGGTTCGGCGAGGCGGGTGGCGCCCTTCCCGATCACGACGTCGGTCAGGTCGGTGAGCGCCAGCCTGCCGGCCGCGATCTCGAGCAGCGTGATCGCGATCGCCATCGCCGGCAAGGCGAGCAGCGCCGGCAGCCGGCGCGTGAACATCGCGCCGGCGCCGAGCGCGAACACCGCGAGGATCGCGACCGCGATCACGGTCACCCGATCGCGTACGGCTCGGCGAGGCGGGCCAGCTTGCTCGCGAGGTCGGCGCCGAGCTGGTGCAGGATCGCCGCACGGTCCGCGGCGAACTCCTCGGGCGTGAAGATCGTCTCGAGCTCGAACCACCCGTAGCCGGGCAAGTTCGCCTTCGCGAGCAGTCGTGCCGGGGCCTTGCGCAGCCCGATCTGGTAGGTCTTGCCCTGCGTCCCCGGATCGTGCTCGACGAGCGCGAATTCGACCCGCACCTCGGGATTGCCGGCGCGCAACAGGTCCTTCTGCAGCGCCTTGGCCTTGAAGCCCTCCTCGATCGGCACCTGCCAGCCGTCGGGAAAGGTCAGGCTCAGCACGATCCGTGGGTTGGGCGGCAGACTGCGCGGCAGGTCCTGGCGGATCTTGGCCGCCGAAGTGCAGCCGAGCGCGAGCAGGAGCACGGCGGCCGTGCACCTCATGGCTTCTTCTTCTCGCTGACCGTGATCCAGGCCCTCTCGAGCACGAGCTTCTCGCTCGGCGTGCCCGGATCGGCCATCGCCCCACAGCTCTCGATCGCCTGCACGGTGTCCATGCCGGCAGTGACCTCGCCGAACACCGTGTGCTTGCCATCGAGGGCCGGGGTCGGGCCGAAGGTCACGAAGAACTGCGAGCCATCGGTCTTCGGCCGGCCCTCGTTCGCGGTGCTCAGGATGCCGGCCTTGTCGTGCCGGGCCTTGTCCGAGCACTCGCCCTCGATCTGGTAACCGGGATTGCCGTTGCCGTCGCCCCGCGGACAGCCGCCCTGGGCCATGAACTTCTGGATCACGCGGTGGAAGGTCAGGCCATCGTAGAAACCGCGGCGCGTGAGGTAGATCACGCTCGTGACGTGCATCGGGGCGACGTCCGGCCGCAGCCTGATCGTGACCTCGCCCTTGTTCGTCAGCCAGTGCCAGTGGTACTCGCGCTGGGGGTCGAACTTCTGCAGCGCCGGCGCCGGCAGCGCGCTCTTCCAGTCGGCTCGCTTCGGGGAGACGCGCTTCTCGGCGATGAACTTGTCGAGCGCCTTGACGGCCGGATCCTTCGCCGTGAGCGCGTCGTCCTTGTGCGGCGCCGCCTTCGCGGCCGGCCTGGATTCCGGCTTCGTGGGCTTCGGCGCCGGGTCCTGCAGGCAGAGCAGCAACGCGAGCAGCGGCAGCATGCTCACTCGACCACGATCGAGGCCTTGTCGAGGCTCAGCGGCTCGCGCGGCGGGCCGTCACCGCGGTTGCCCGCGGCCTCGAGCGCGCGCACGGACTCGATGCCCTGCACGACCTCGCCGAAGATCGTGTGCTTGCCGTCGAGGTGCGGCGTCGGCACGAAGGTCAGGAAGAACTGCGATCCGTCGGTGCCGGGACCGCGGTTCGCCATGCTGAGCAGGCCCGGGCGGTCGTGGCGCACCTTGGCGTCGAACTCGCCGTCGTAGCTGTAGCCGGGCGAACCGCGGCCGTTCCCGAGCGGATCGCCGCCCTGCGCCATGAAGCCCTGGATCACGCGGTGGAACTTCGTGCCGTCGTAGAAGCCGAGCTTCGTCAGGTAGATCGTGCTCGCGGCGTGCATCGGGGCGACGCCCGTCAACAGCTTGATCTTGATCGGGCCCTTGTTGGTCTCCAGCTGCCAGTAGTAGGTCTTGGCGTCGAACGCGACCTTCGGCGGCTTGGGCAGGCTGGTCTTCCAGCTCGCACCTTTCGTGTCGATCTTGGCGTTGGCGATGAACTGCTCGATCTCGGCGAGCGGACCCTTGGGAGCGTCAGGTTTGGACATGGTGGATTGAGGCTGGGGATCGTTCGTGCAGGCGAACAGACACGGCAGGATCAGGAACAAGAAAGGGCGCATCGGGCGCGCATGGTAGCAGGCTCAGAGCGAGGCTCCGAGCGCGAGCAGTTCCCGGCGCAGTTCCTGGGTGTCGATCGCGCGCGGGGCGACACCCCGGCGCAGCGAGATCACCGCCGCGACCGCGGCGGCCTCGCCCATCGCGCGGCAGTTCGACTGGATCCGCACGGACCCTTGGGCCGCGAACGCCGCCGACAGGCAGCGACCCGCGACCAGCAGATCGTCGACGCCGCGCGGCACGAGGCAGCGGTATGGGATCTCGTGGTAGCCGCCCGCTGGCAGGTGGACGAGCTTCAGTTTCTCGGAGCCGGTCTGGTGGATGTCGATCGGGTAGTTGTTGCGCGCGATCGCATCCTCGAACTTCCGGCAGCCGAGCACGTCCGCCTCGGTCAGGTAGTACTCGCCGAGGATGCGCCGCGATTCGCGCACGCCGACCATCGGCGCCGTCGCGACCAGGTATGCCTGTGCGCAGCCGGGGAGGTACTCGCGACAGAACGCCAGGTAGCGCAGGATCGCCTCCCTGCCATGGCAGAGCGCGCGCGTCAGGTCGAAGGGATCGGTCCCGTCGGTCCGCTCGCTGATCCGCGGACAGTTGAACGCAAGCTCCCCTGGCCGGCCCGCCATCGAGAACACCTGGAAGTAGTCCCCGTCCTGCTCCTGCAGCACGCCCGCGGCCACCGCGCGGCGGAACAGGGGCTCGAGCGGCCAGTTCCGCCCCCAGACCATCGCCGTGTGCAGCAGCGGCACCGCCGAGCCTTCGCTCTCCGACATCACGTCGGGTGCCGGCAGCTGCTGCAGGAAGGCCGCGAGCTGCCCGAGGTCGACGTTGCCGAGCTGGAAGCGGACCGAGAACGGCTGGTTCCGGCCGCTCACCGGATCGCCACTCTCGTACGGAACCCCGGCTGCGGCCGCGAGGTCGCCGTCCCCCGAGCAGTCGAGCGTGCGGGCGGCAAGGATCGCGCGGCGGCCACCCTTGCACGCGAC
>CAZSKV010000364.1:0-8983 GCA_964607495.1 uncultured candidatus Brocadiaceae bacterium | reverse complement strand
TGCGGCCTCGGCGTCGCCGTCGAGGTCGACGAGGATCGAGCCGCCATGCGCCTCGATGAGCCGCCGCGGCGTATCGAGCGCGATCACCGCGCCGCGGTCGACGATCGCCAGCCGATCGCAGAGCCGCTCGGCCTCTTCCATGTAGTGCGTCGTGTAGACGATCGTGCGGCCGAGCTCCGCGAGCTGCTCGATGCACTCGAAGAGATGGTTGCGCGACTGCGGATCGACGCCTGCGGTCGGCTCGTCGAGGAACACCACCTGGGGCTCGTGGACCAGCGCACACGCGAGGTTCAGACGCCGCTGCATGCCGCCCGAGAAGGTGCCGGTGCGGCTCTTGCGCCGGTCCTGCAGGCCGGCGAACCCGAGGCACCAGTCGATCCGCTCCTCGAGGCGCGCGTGCGGCATTCCGTAGAGCCTGCCGAAGAAGCGCAGGTTCTCCTCGGCGGTCAGCTTGTCGTAGAGCGCGATCGACTGCGGCGCGTAGCCGATCCGCTTGCGCACCTCGGGGCGCGAAGGATCGCTGAGCCCGTCGACCTCGACCTGGCCGGCGTCGGGCCGCTGCGCGCCGACCATGATCTGGATCGTCGTGCTCTTGCCGGCGCCGTTGGGTCCGAGCAGGCCGAAGGTCTCGCCGCGGGCGATCGTGCAGGACACGCCGGCGACTGCGCGCAGGTCGCCGAAACTCTTCTCGAGACCGGTGACTGTGATCATGGAAGCGTCCAGCTACGGGACCGTGGGGGGGAGATTCATCGCCCGCAGGCGTGCGGTCGCATCGGCGAGGATCTCGGCGTGGTCGAAGGCGAGCGCCGGCGGGGCGTCGACCGGCCACCAGCGGGCGTCGGCGGCGTCGTCGCCGGCAGCCGGCTCGAGCCGGCTCGCGTCGACCGTCGTCCACCACGCGACCGAGACCGTGCGCCCGCGCGGGTCGCGGCCGGGCCGGCCGTAGGTGCGGAGCTGCTCGAGCCGCTCGACCCCGACTCCGGTCTCCTCCTGCAGCTCACGCCGGGCACAGGCCTCGAGCTCCTCGTGCTCGTCGAGGAAACCGCCCGGCAGCGCCCAGGAACCGGCGAAGGGCGGATGCTTGCGCGCGATCAGCAGCACCATCCACTCCCCCTGCTGCCGGCTGAAGAGCACGACGTCGCAGGTGAGCGCGGGCCGCCAGTGCCGACTCATCGCCGCGCCTCGACGAGCGTGCGCAAGGCCCGCGCGAGCTGCTCGTACTGCGGCAGCGCGTTGTAGACCTGGCAGGCGATCCGCAGCCAACGCTTCGGCGGCGCCGGCCAGACGTTGCTCGGCACCTCGATCCGGAACTCCTCGAACAGGCGTTGCGTGATCCGGTCGTTGAAGCCGCGTGCCGGCGGTGGTTCGTCCGCGCGCAGGTCGGGCAGCGGCAACGTGACCAAGGACGCGATCATCGCGTCGGGGGCGGGTGGCTTGCACCCGAGCACGTCGCAGAGCAGCGCCCGCGCGGCGAGCGCGAGGCTCTTGTTGTGCGCGCGCAGCGCCGGGAAGCCGCTCGGCAGCAACCCGCCGAGGAAGTCGATCGCGTCGGGCACGCAGAGGTAGGGCGTCGGATCGTCGGTGCCCGTGAAGTCGAACTCGAGGCGGAAGCGCGAGCGGTCGGTGCGCTTGCTGTTCGCGCCGTGCGAGATGCAGAGCGGACGGATCTGTGGCTGGCGGTCGCGGCGCACCCAGAGCAGGGCCGAGCCCTTGGGCGTGCACAGCCACTTGTGGCAGTTGCCGGTGTAGTACGAGGCGCCGAGCGCCTTCAGCTCGAGGTGCAGCATGCCGGGTGCGTGGGCGCCGTCGACGAGCGTCGCGATCCCGCGTGGCTCGAGCGCGGCGACGAGCTCGGCGACCGGGAAGATCACGCCCGACTGGCTCGTGACATGGTCGAAGAGCGCGAGCTTCGTGCGCGGCGTGACCGCGCGCACGATCGCCTGCACGACTTCGTCCGGCGCGTGCAACGGGAACGGCACCTCGGCGACGACCACCCGCGCGCCCTGGGCGGCGGCCGCGAACTCCACCGCGTTGCGGCAGGCGTTGTACTCGTGGTTGGTGACCAGCAGCTCGTCTCCCGGCTGCAGGCGCAGCGAGCGCAGCACCGTGTTGACTCCGGTCGTCGCGTTGGGCACGAACGCGAGATCCTCGGCGTCGGCGCCGACGAACGCGGCGAGGCGGGCGCGGGCATGATCGAGCGCGGGCTCGAGCTCGCGCGCCATGAAGCGCACCGGCTCGGCTTCGAGGCGGTCGCGCCACTTCCGCTGCGCCTCGAGCACCGGCAGCGGGCAGGCGCCGAACGAGCCGTGGTTCAGGAACGTGACCTCGGGGTCCAGACGCCAGTGCCTCGCGAACGGCGAATAGCTCATCGGGGCTCGATCATCTCCATCAGGGCGCGGATCGTCGCCGGGCCGTGGCCGGCATAGTGGTTGTTGGCGAACACGTAGAGCTCGGGCACGCGCTGCATGAATTGCTGCAGCAGCTGCGCCCAGCGCAACAGGCGCGGCGTCTGGTCGACGACGATCCGGTCGAAGGTCTTGGTCAGCGCCTCGACCGCCTTCCGGTCGCCGATCAGCCGCGCGTAGACGAAGTCCGTGGTCAGCAGGTCGAGCTTCTCCGCCAGTTCGGCCGGATGCGGCATGTAGAGGAGATCGACCAGCACGAGCGCAACCCGTCGCGCCTGCAGCAGCTCGAGCAGCGGCTTGCCGATCCAGCTCTTGTTGCGCACCTCCACGGCATAGCGGAAGTCGCCCGGCAGTTCGGCGAGGAACGCGTCGAGGCGGCTCAGGAACGGTGCGGCGGAACTGAACGCCTGCTTGTTGAAGTACGGGAACTGCAGCACGAGCGGTCCGCACTTGCCGCCGAGCAGGCGCATCGCCTGCAGGAAGCGGTCCAGATCCGCGCCGACCTCGCTGCGCAGCAGCAGCTTGCCGGGGTCCGGCGCCGCCGCGTCGCCGCCGTGCACGATCGAGCGCGGGAACTTCGCGCAGAGCCTGAATCCCGCGGGCGTCTTGCGGTCCCAGCCGCTGACCAGCTTCGCGTCGGGGACGCGGTAGTAGGTCACGTCCGCCTCGACGGCCGGGAAGTGCGTCGCATAGACCTCGAGCATCTCGCCGGGCTTGGTGCCCTCCGGATAGAAGGCGCCCGCCCACGAAGGCTCGGACCAGGACGACGTGCCGTAGAAGAAAGTGGTCAGAACGGCTTTTTCCCCTGCCGATAGGGAAATGGCAATGCGACAGGCGTCCGGCGTCTCCCTGCTGCTCCTCGCGGCTGTGCTCCCGGCACAGGCGTTCACCTCGCCACGTGGCCACGAGACCCAGGAGTGCTTCGGCCCGGCGGCGACGACCCAGCACCCGTTCTACGCGGCCGTCGCGCGCTTCCAGTACGTGGACGGCACGCAGCGCGGCACGCCGCGCAGCGGCATCTCGGCACTCGAACTGCGGCGGGACGGCGAGACGCCGCCCGGTGTGCATCCGGCGCGCAAGATCACCAAGCTCACGTTGTTGCTGGCGCACGCCGACTTGGGCCGTATCGGCACCTGGATGCCGAGCAACTACCTGGGCCAGCCGACCTCGGTCGTCAGCGCGCAGAAGCTCGACCTGCCGGCACTCGACGCTGCGCCGAGCGTGCCGGCCCCGTGGTCGATCGTGATCCCGTTCCAGTCGAGCACGACGTTCTCGTACGACGGTGTCAGCGACCTGCTCTTCGAGTTCCAGTGCGAGCAGGATCCGCTGACCGCCGACCAGAAGTACTGTCTCGAGGCCGCGAACGACACGCCCGCGGGCCAGGGCGCGGTCAGCTACCTCGACACGAGCCTGCTCGGCAGCTGCCAGACCGTGTTCGGCAACTTCTGGCAGGTGGTACCGCTACCCCAGACCAGCGCCGCAGGCCTCGTCACGCTGCGCACGGTCGGCAGCGGCGGGCCGGCGAGCAGCACCGGCGTGTGGGCCCTGGGCCTCAGCGATCCGAAGCTCACCGGGATCTTCTGTGCGCCGCTGCGCACGAGTGCCGAACTCCTGCTGCCGGCGACTTCGAACGCCCTCGGGCAAGTGGGTGCGGGCACGGCCCCCCTCGCCCTCAGCTTCGCGTACCCCGGCCCGCTGACCCTCTATTCGCAGCTGGCCCTGCTCGACGGCGGGGGGCTGAAGCTCTCCGACGCCTGTGCGCTGCGCGTCGTCGGCCCTGGCGCGATCCGACCGTTGCGGCGCATCTCGGCGACCAACGCGTCCGGGACCGCGGCGACGCTCTTCCTGGGCACGGTGTCGCCGCTCCTGTGCCTTGTCGTCCGCTTGCGCTGAAGCCGGTTAGGATCCCCGCCTCCTGCGGAGGTCCCCATGCGCCTGATCCCGTCCCTGCTCCTGCTGCCCGCTGCAGCTCTCGCGACCGCGACACCCTTCTTCGACGAAGGCTATGACTTCGCGGTGCTCGACATGCCGCACCGGGCCGTGGTCGGGGACACGTTGAAGTTCGCGGTGCGCGGCCGCCCGAGCGTGCAGTATGCAGTGCTCTGCGACCTCGGCCGCAAGCTGCATCCGTGGAACGGCGTGTTCTTCCATCTCGACTTCTCACCGGCGCTGAGCATCGCCGCGCTCGGCTTGATGCCGGCGACCGGCTCCGCGCACCACGCGCTCGTGCTCCCCAGCGATCCGGTGTTCGAGAACCTGAAGATCTACTTCCAGGCCTTCGTCGGTGATCCCGGCATCCCGCGTCTGCTCGGCGCTTCGGATGGCAAGACCCTGGAGCTGCTCAAGGACACGCAGCAGCCGCTGATCACGCAGCTGACCGTCAACAAGATCTCGCGCGACCAGAACGGGGTGGAGATCGACGAAGGGATGCTCTGGGTGCCGCTGAACGGCTTCACGATCGACCTCGCGTTCGACACGCGCGGCAAGGGGCCGATCGACCCCGCCTCGCTCGTGATCACGGCCGACAAGACCCTGGGCCTGGGCGCGATCTCGCCCGGCACCAACCTTGCGCAGTTCTTCACCTTCGCGAACGGCAACGCGACGGCCAGCGCGACCGTCGCGTCGGCGTGGGCCTTCCCGCTGAACACCGTGGTCACGCTCTCGGCGTCGATCAAGAACCAGAACGGCAACGTGTCACCGACCGAGACCTACGCGGTCAAGTCGGACGTCTGGCGCACCTACACGCAGCCCTTCGCGCAGAAGCAGCTCTGGTATCTCGAGTTCGACCGCCATGATCTCGACCAGAGCGGGATCAAGGATTTCCGCGAGGACCTCGTGCTCTTCGGCCTCGGCAATGCGGCCGCGGCGACCTCGGGTCCCTCGTTCGAGGTCAACCTGCAGGCGCGCAAGGAAGTCCTCACGCAGCTGAAGGCGAACTACGGGATTCCGGGACCCGACCAGCCGAACATCGACTTCTTCATCGCTCCACCGGGCGGCATCTTCGCGACGATCTGCGTCGGCGGCCGCAACGGCTACCCGGTCTGGCAGCTGCCGCCGGGCGCGAAGGAGACGACCGGCGCGGCCTACGTGAACCAGAACAACCGCACGAAGGACCTCTTCGTGTGCGATGGGTTCCTCGGCGTGCACCCGCGCTCGATCTTCCATCTCTTCAAGGACGTGCCGGCGTTCCAGAACGTGTTCGGGCCGCTGCAACAGAACCCGGTCGGCAACGATCCCGACGACCTGATCGTCACGCAGCCCGGCTTCGATCCGCAGACCGGGACGCCGCGGCAGCGTGTGCGCTACACCGAGATCCAGCAGGGCGTGCGCGCATTCGCCCGCGCGACCGCGTTCGTCCTCACGCAGGAGACCAGCCACGCGATGGGTCTCGTGCCACCCGGTCGCCTGAACATGAACGGCCTGCTCGGCGGGGACTATTACGGCCACTCGACCAATTGGCACTCGGACGACGGCCGCGGCGACTACATGAGCGGCAACAACTCGACGCCGGCGCCGGCGGAACCACAGAACCTCGCGTTGATCTGGGACCACTTCCAGTCGGGCCGTGGGCACTTCTCGGCGATCTCCTGGGCCTACCTGCGCGAGCGCGTGATCAACCAGTAGCACCTGGCCGGGCCGCCCGCCGCGCCCGAATCCGACGCACGAACATCCCGGAGAGCACGAGCACGGCGAGGCCACAGACCGCGAGTTGCGCGGGCGGCAGGTCCAGGAGGTGCGCGAGCACGAACGCCGGGATCGTGCACAGCACTGCAAGCAGTGGCGCGAGCCAGAACAGCGGCAGCGTCTCGCGCGTGCAGTGCTGCGCGAGGAGCGTCGGCAGCACCAGCATGCCGAAACTGTAGAGCAGACCGCTGCTGCGGATCGCGAGACCGAGGCAGAGCCCGGTCGTCAGTGAATGCAGCGTCTGCAAGGTGCGTGTGGGCACCCCGACGGCCGCAGCCATCACCGGATCGATCGCGAACAGGCAGAGGGTCCGGCGCAGCCTGATGGCCGAGAACGCGATCAGGGCCAGCAACACGCAGAACACATCCAGGTCGGTCGGCGTCGCTCCGAGCAGGCTCGAGGCCACGAGACGGTGCACTTCCTCCAGGCCGTGTGGACTGTAGCTCACGACGAGCACCGCGGCACTGGCAGTCAGCGCGAAGAGCAGCGCGCAACGGGAATCGTGGGCCAGGGAGCGCTGGTTGGAGTCAGCAGCCACGAACACCGCGCCGCCGACCGCGAACAGGATCGCCATCACCGTGGCAGGAAGCTCCTGGGCGAGGATCCCGCCCCCGGCCAGAGCCAGGGCGCAGCCGAGGGTTGAGGACTGGGCGACGGCCGCGCCGAGGAAGGCCTGGCCGCGGACGACCACCAGGATGCCGAGCAGCGCCAGGGAGGCCGCGATCGCGAGGCTTGCCGTCCACGCGATTCCGAAGAGGCTCCATGCCGTGCCCATGTCTGCCAGCCAGTTCATTGCGGATCCTCCGTGGCGTAGATGCGCTCGTCCCAACCCGGGCAGAGGGTCTCGGCGCGGGGTCCGGCGACCACTCGGTGGCCACGGAACAGAGCGGCATGGCTCGCAAAGGTCGTCGCCAACGGCAGCGTGTGCGTTGCGATCAGGATGGTCAGCCGGCGGGTCGCGCGCACCTCGGTCAGCAGCTTGAAGAGTGCGCGCTCGGCGCTCGGATCGAGGCCGCTGGTCGGTTCGTCGAGGAGCAGGAGCGAAGGCTCGCGAACCAGGGCCCGTGCCAGCCAGGCCCTCTGGCGCTGGCCCCCTGAAAGATCGCGCAGGTCGGCATGCGCATGCGCGGACAAGCCGACCGCGGCAAGGGTCGTCTCCACGCTGGCGGTGCGCGCTGCTCGCGGCCGGTGGAGACCAACCAGCCCGAGCCCGACGATCTCGCGGACTGTGGTCCGGACCTGCGGAGCGAGCTCCGTGCGCTGTGGCAAGAACCCGATCGCTTCCCGTGGGACCCGGACACGGAGCGTGCCGGCCTGCGGGGTGGTCAGTCCCAGGACCGCCAGCAGGAACGTGCTCTTGCCGGAGCCATTCGGGCCGAGCAGGAACCAGGTCTCGCCGGTACCCACGACGAAGCTCACGTCCGCCACGACCAGGCGCTCCCCGAAGGCGAGCGTCAGTCGTTCGGCGACGATCACCGGCTCGGAGTCGCTCATCGCGGCGCCCGCAGCGCCCGCGCGAGTTCCCGCACGTTGTGGTCGACCATGGCTGCGTAGTCCTCGATGCCGGTCCTGGAGCCGGTCTGGTGCGCGACCGCGACCACCGCAGCGCCCGTGTGGCGGGCGACGAACTCCGCATGCCGGGCGTCGTAGTAGGGCGCGGCCAGGATGGCCCTGCAACCAGCAGCGCGCGCGGCATCGACCAGTCCTTGCAGGTGCCGCGTCGTCGGCGGGATCCCGGGCTTCGGTTCGAGCGTGGCCAGGGTGTCGAGCTGGAACCGCCGCAGGAAGTACGGCCAGAGGTCGTGATCGACGAGCACCTTCGCACCCGCATGGGGAGCCAGCATGCCGATCCAGCCGGCCACGGGTGTGTCGCCTTGCTTGCGCAGGAACGCATCGAGTTGGCGGTGTTCGTGCAGGAGCACGAGCTTCTCGAACTCGTACTTGCGGGCGAGATCCTCGCCGACAAGGGCTGCGCCCAGGCGGTCGCCGAAGGCAGCGCAGCGGCGAGTGAACGCCTGCTCTTGGGCGGGGCGCAGCCGGCTCAGGCGGTCGCGCAACAACTGCGCCACGTGCCAGCCCTGCAAGGGATCGAGCAGGTAGTGCGGATTGCCGGAGAGGTGCACGTCACCTTGCGATCGGTCCACCGGCCCCGTCGGTACCCCGAGTGGCTTCACGACGCTGGAAGCGTCGACATAGCCGCTCGTGCCGGGCTGCACTTTGCCGTTGCGGCAGTTCTGCAGCAGGACCGGAAGCCAGCCGATCTCGAGCTCGAGTCCGTTCAGCAGCAAGACGTCGGCCGAACTCAACATCTTGACGAGGCTCGGCCTGGCCTCGACGAAGTGAGGGTCTTCGGCCCCCTTGCAGATCACCTGGACCATGACGTCTTCGCCGCCGACCGTGGCCGCAAGGCTGCCAAGGTCCGGTGTGGTCGAGCACACGAGGAGTCGCGCCTGCCGCGCATCCTGGGCCGCGAGCCAGGTCGACGACAGGCAGAGGAATGTCAGGAGCAGGGAGAGGCGGTGCATGTTCAGTACTTGTGCGCCGGGTGCGCACCGATCAGGAACTCGAAACCCAGCCAGATCGAATGTGCCTCACCGCCATCGAGCGTGTCGGCAAGGTCGTAGTTGTACTGCAGACGCAGACGCGAGAACTCGCTCGACTGCCAGACGAAGAGCGGCGAGAGCCGGTGGCGGTCGTTGCGGAACGGATCGTCCTGGCGTGACGCGAACGCGTGCGTCGAGGCGTCGTACGAGGCACCACTGCCGGTTGCGTAATCCCAGCGCAACCCTGCCGCATAGCCGTACGAGAACCCGTAGAGCACGTGCGTGGTGAACCCCCAGTCGCGGAGGTCGTCTTTCGGCAAGTACACCTCGTCGCCTCCGACCAGCGGGTCG
>CAZSKV010000363.1:0-6348 GCA_964607495.1 uncultured candidatus Brocadiaceae bacterium | reverse complement strand
GACCAGCGCCGACGCGAGGAAGCAGACGCGCCAGCCGGTCGAGGGGGCGATCAGGCAGCCGACCGCGGCCGCGAGCGCCATCGCGAGCGGCGTCGCCGCCTGCAGGATGCCCGCGGCGCGCCCGCGCAGGTGCGCCGGGTAGGTCTCGGCGACGATCGCATGGCCGATCCCCCACTCGCCGCCGACCCCGAGCCCGGTCACCACGCGCGCGAGGAGCAGCGACCAGAAGCCATTCGCCGCCGCGGTCATCCCGGCGCCGACCGAGTAGCAGAGGATCGAGAGCGCGAGGGCCTGGCGTCGCCCCGTGCGATCGGCGATCCGGCCGATCGCGAAGCCACCCACGGCGGCGGCCAGGAACGTCCAGCCGTCCACCCAGGCGATCGCGCCGTTCACGTCGAGCTGCAGTTCGTCCGCGATCTGGTTCTTGACGAACGTGAACAGGACCAGGTCGTAGAAGTCGAAGAGCCAGCCGAGCCAGCAGAACGCGAGCACCTTGGCCCGGCCTTCCGCGAAGAGTTGGCTGCGCACGCTCGGCATCCGTCGGAAAGGGCGCGGATGCTATCCTGGGCCGGGTCGATGTCGCTCCCCACTCGCAAGAACACGATCGCCGTGCGCGTGCGCGGTGTGCTGGTCGGCGGCGGCGCGCCGGTCGTCGTGCAGTCGATGACCAACACCGACACCGCCGACGCGGTCGCGACCGCGGCCCAGGTCGCGGACCTGTTCCGCGCCGGATCCGAGCTCGTGCGGATCACGGTCAACGACAAGGGCGCGGCGGCCGCCGTGCCGGAGATCCGCAAGCGCCTGGCCGGCCACGGCCTCGAGGTGCCGCTGATCGGCGACTTCCACTACAACGGCCACGTGCTGCTGCGCGAGTTCCCCGAATGCGCGCGCGCGCTCGACAAGTACCGGATCAACCCCGGGAACGTCGGCAAGGGCAGCCGGCACGACGCGAACTTCGCGACGATGGTCGCGGTGGCCGTCGAGCAGGGGAAGCCGGTGCGGATCGGCGTGAATGCCGGCTCGCTGGATCAGGAGCTGCTGACCGAGCTCATGGACGCGAACGCGCGGCTGCGCGCTCCCAAGCCGGCCGCCGAGGTCGCCCTGGAGGCGATGGTCGAGAGCGCGCTGCGGTCGGCGCACGCCGCCGAGGCGCTCGGCCTGCCGCGCGATCGGATCGTGCTCTCGTGCAAGATCTCGCAGGTGCAGGAACTGATCGCCGTCTATGGCAAGCTCGCTGCCCGCACCGACCACGCGCTGCACCTCGGCCTGACCGAGGCCGGCATGGGCACCAAGGGCATCGTCGCCTCGACAGCCGGGCTCGCCGTGCTGCTGCAGCAGGGCATCGGCGACACGATCCGCGTGTCGCTGACGCCCGCGCCCGGGGGACCGCGGACCGAGGAGGTGCGGGTCGCGCAGGCGATCCTGCAGACGATGGGGATCCGGCCGTTCCTGCCGAGCGTGACCGCATGCCCGGGTTGCGGGCGCACGACGAGTTCCTACTTCCAGGTGCTGAGCCAGGAGGTCGAGCAGTTCCTGACCGCGCGGATGCCGGAATGGAAGCGCACGCATCCGCGTGCCGCCGAACTGCGGGTCGCGGTCATGGGGTGTGTCGTCAACGGCCCCGGCGAGAGCAAGGCGGCCCACCTCGGGATCTCGCTGCCCGGGACCGGTGAGGCGCCGCGGGCCCCGGTCTACGTGGATGGCGAGCAGCGCACGACGCTCGCCGGCGCGACGCTGGCCGCGGACTTCAAGCAGATGATCGAGGAGTACGTTCGCACCCGGATGTGACCCGGGAACGAATCCTCGTAGAAAAGTACGCGGTACTCATCTACCAGCGGCCTGCAGGGTGTTCGCCATCAGCATGGCGATCGTCATGGGGCCGACGCCGCCGGGCACGGGCGTGATCCAGGCCGCGCGCTCCTGGGCGGGGGCGAACTCCACGTCGCCGGTCAGCTTGCCGTCGGCGTCGCGGTTGATGCCGACGTCGATCACGATCGCGCCTTCGCGCACCCAGGCGCCGCGCACGACCTCGGCGCGGCCGACCGCGGCCACGAGCAGCTCAGCGCGGCCGACGTGCGCGGCGAGATCGCGCGTGCGGCTGTGCGCGAGCGTGACCGTGCAGTCCTGCTGCTCGAGCAGTTGCACCATCGGCTTGCCGACCAGGTGCGAGCGGCCGATCACGAGCGCATCCTTGCCCGCGAGCGGCACGCCGGTCCGGCGCAGCAGTTCCATCACGCCCTTGGGCGTGCAGGGCACGAACGCGGGCCGGCGCAGCGCCAGCAGGCCGGCGTTGTGCGGATGGAAGCCGTCGACGTCCTTGTGCGGATCGAGCGCGTCCACGACCGCCTCGGAGCGGATCTGCTTCGGCAACGGGAACTGCACCAGGATGCCGTGCACGGCCTGGTCCGCGTTCAACTGGCGGATCTGGTCGAGCAGGCGCGTCTCCGAGGTGTCCGCCGGCAGGTCGATCTGCCAGTTCCGGAAGCCGAGCCGCTCGGCCATCCTTCCCTTGTTGCGCACGTAGACCTGACTCGCAGGGTCGTCGCCGACCAGGATCACGGAGAGGCCTGGCCTGATGCCCAGGGTCCGCACGCGGTCGGCGATCGCGTTGGTCACTTCAGCGGCGATGGCCTTGCCATCCAGGATTCTGGCTGTCATGCAGGGCGCGGAATCTAACCGATCGGTCTCAGGCCTTGATCTGCAAGGCGAAGCCATTCGTCATCGCCAGCCCGGCGGCCGGATGGTCGTTCAGGGCCTGTGCGTAGCACCACAGGCCGACCAGGCGCACGTCGTTGGGCACCGGGATCGTCCAGGTGGCCCCGGCCCAGGTGCCCGGCGGGAGCGTCACGAGGATGCCCACGGACGCATAGAGGTTGCAGTCCGGCCGCCCGATCGTCGCGAGGTTGAACGGCAACGCGAGCGCCCCCCACTGCGTGCGGCTGTCGCCGAGGACGAACGTGACCGGCTGGCCGCCGTTCAGCCAGCTCGCACTCAGGTCGAAGCTGGTGCCGAGCTTCGGCTCACCCCGACTCAGCGTGAGCGAGGGCACGCCGGAGGTCGTGTTGCACGGGAAGCCGTACGGACCGGGCTGGGCGAGAGCAGGTCCAGCAAGGCACGTGAGAGCAAGGAACAGGTTGCGCATCGAATGGCTCCAGGGCGCGCATCCTACCGCAACCGGAAGCGGTCGAGGGCCACGGCCGCGACGATGATCGCGCCGATCACGATCTCCTGCACGTAGGTCGGCACGCCGGCGAGCGTGCAGCCGTTCTGCAGCAGCGACATGATCAGGGCACCCACGAGCGAACCCGTGACGGACGCGCGCCCACCCTGCAGCGAGCCGCCGCCGATCACGACCGCGGCGATCACCGTCAGTTCGAGGCCGACGGCGGTCGTCGGATCGCCGACCGTCAGGCGCGCGAGCTGCAAGCACCCGGCGAGACCGCAGCAGGCACCGAGCAACGCATAGAGCTCGACCTTGCGCCGGTCGACCGGCACCCGGCACAGGCGCGCGGTGGCCTCGTTGCTGCCGATCGCGAGCGTGTGCACGCCGAACACCGTGCGCCGCAGGACGAAGGCGACCAGCAGCGCAAGCCCGAGCAGCAACCAGATCCCCGGTGCGAGCAGCAGCCAACCGGGCTCCGGTTCCTTGCGCATCAGCGCCCGGAAGAACTCGATGTGCGCCGGCGCCACGTCGATCTTCTGCTCCCCCGAACAGAGCTTGGCCAGGCCGCGGGCCGCACCGAGCATCCCCAGCGTCGCGACGAAGGGCACGACCGCGAGGCGCGTGATCAGCAACCCATTGACCGCGCCACACAGAGCCCCGGTGCCGACGCCGGCCGCGAGCGCAGCCACCGCGCCGTGGCCCTGCTGCAACGAACCCGCGGCGACGATCGAAGCGAGCGCGACCTGCGAGCCGACCGAGAGGTCGATTCCGCCGGCCGCGATCACGCAGGTCATGCCGAGCGCGCAGATCCCGGGGATCACGGTCTGCGTGGCCACGGTCTTCCAGTTGCCGGCGGAGAGGAAGCTCTCGGGCACCAGCACCGCGAAGATCGCGACCACCAGCAACAGGCCGAGGCCGGGGCCGGCGCGCACGAGCCAGCGCGCGCTCATGCCGCGCCTCCGGCGGCCGCCGCGAGCAGGCTGGTCTCGTTCCAGGCGCTGACCGGTTGCGCCGGCGCGAGCACGCCCTTGCGCATCACCGCGATCTTGTCGGCGAGGGCGAGCAGTTCCGGCAGGTAGGAGGAGACCAGGAGCACGGCCTTGCCGGCGGCAGCCTGCGCCTGGATCAGCGCGGCGATCTGCCGCTTCCCGGCCACGTCGATGCCGCGCGTCGGTTCGTCCAGCAGCAGCACCTCGGCGCGCTGGTGCAGCAGGCGGGCGAACGCGACCTTCTGCTGGTTGCCGCCCGAGAGCTCGGCGATGCGCTGTCCGGGACCGCGGCACTTGATCGCGAGTTCGGCGGCGAAGGCAGCGACCGCGGCGTCACGGGCTGCGAGATCGAGCACCCCGGCCCGCGCGAAGGGCTCGAGCCGCGGCAGGGTCAGGTTCTCGGCCACGCTGCGCTGCAGCATCAGGCCTTCGCTCTTGCGGTCCTCCGCGAGCAGACCGCAGTTCCGGCGCGAGTCGCGGGCGAAGAGCTCCCGCAGCAGCTCGGTGCGCCCTGCCCCACACATGCCGAAGATGCCGAGGATCTCCCCGCGCCGGAGCTCGAGCGCACCGTGACGCAGCACGACCTCGCCGCGGGCGCTGCCCGGCGCGCGCGGCGCCGCGGCCGCAACCGCGCGCCCGGCCATCAGGCGCAGCAGCTCGTCGTCGCTGACCGCGGCGAGCGCACCGCAACCGACGCTGCGGCCATCGCGCAGCACCGTGAAGCGCCCGGCGACCGCACGCACTTCGCGGAACGAGTGGGAGATCAGCACGAAGGTGGTGCCCCGATCGGCCTGCGCCCGCACGGTCGCGAACAGCCGGGTCGTCTCGTCCGGCCCGAGCGACGAAGTCGGCTCGTCCATGATCACGAGATTCGCGGCGCTCGCGATCGCCCGTGCGATCTCGACGATCTGCCGCTCGGCAGGGCCCAGCCGGCCGACCTGCTGCGCGGGGGAGATGTCGGCATGACCCAGGCCCGCGAGCACGGCGCGCGCCCGGTCGGCGATCCCGCTGCGCGCCTGTTCGCGTCCGAGCTCGATGTTCTGCGCGACCGTCAGGTCCGGACAGAGCGCGAGGTCCTGGTGGATCATCGCGAGCGTGCAGCCGGGCGCGAGCTCGACGCTGCCGGCGTCGGCGGTTTCCTCGCCGGCCAGCACGCGCATCAGTGTGCTCTTGCCGGCGCCGTTCTCGCCGAGCAGCGCATGCACTTCGCCGGGCCAGGCCGCGAAGTCGACGCCGTCCAGCGCGATGACCCCGCGGTATGCC
This sequence comes from uncultured candidatus Brocadiaceae bacterium, assembly GCA_964607495.1. Classification (GTDB taxonomy): domain Bacteria; phylum Planctomycetota; class UBA1135; order UBA1135; family UBA2386; genus CAZSKV01. Next base: position 933 of record CAZSKV010000363.1, on the reverse strand, counting down.
TTGCGGATCCCGCGCATCGCGAGCCGCGGCGGCCCGGCGCTCACCGGCCGAGCTCCGACAGGTCGGGCACCAGCAGCGTGCGGATCGCGGGGTCGTCGCGATTGGCCGGCGTCGCGAGCGTGGCCCCGGTGTCCTGCACGGCCGGCACCGTCTCGCCACGCAGGTGCGCGACCAGCGTGCGCACGCCGAGCTGTCCCATGCGGAAGGGGTTCTGCAGCACGAGCCCGTGCAACTCCTGCCGCGCGAGCGCCTCGACCAGCTTGGCGCTCGAATCGAAGCCGACGAAGCGGACCTTGCCGGCGAGACCCTGGTCCTGCAAGGCGCGCAGCATGCCCATCGTCGTCGACTCGTTCGGCGTGAAGATGCCGTCCACGCGCTCCCGGAAGCGCACGAGCAGGTTCTCGCTGGCCTGGTACGCGCTCTCGGTCGTGGCCCCGCCGTGCTGGTTGGTGGAGACCAGCTCGATCCCCGGAAACTCCAGCTGCATGGCCGCGAGGAACCCCTTCTCGCGCAACTCGGTCGAGGCCGATCCCTGCTGGTAGCGCAACAGGATCACCCGCCCCTTGCCCGCGAGCAGCCGGCCCAGCTCGCGCGCGCCGAGCCGGCCGCCGTTCTCGTTGTCGGTCGCGACGTAGCTGATCGGCTCCTGGCTCGCGAGCCCCGAATCGATCACGACCACCGGAATGCCAGCGCGCTTCGCCTCCTGCACGGGCGCGACCAGCGCCCGGTCGTCGAGCGGTGCGAGCACGATGCCGGCCACCTTCCTGGTCACGAAGTCCTCGACCACGCGGATCTGGCCTTCGCGGTCGTCCTCGCGCACCGCGGCCTTCCAGTCGATGCGCACATCGAGTTCGCGCGCGGCCTGCGCGGCCCCCGCATGGATCGCCTTCCAGAACTCGTGCGTGGTGACCTTCGGGATCACGGCCAGCAACG
>CAZSKV010000362.1:0-8510 GCA_964607495.1 uncultured candidatus Brocadiaceae bacterium | reverse complement strand
AGCACCCAGAAGGCCACCTGCCGCGTGCGCGTCACGTCGCGCCAGGCATAGTCCGCGACACTGACGGTGTAGGTCTCGAGCCTGCTCTCGTAGACCGGCGCGAGGTAATCGTAGTACTCGATACGGTAGACCGGCCGGCGCCGCGTGTAGGCGACCTGCACGTAGTGGTCGACGACGTTGCGGATGCCCGCGCGGGTCACGAGCTCGCGCCGTTGCGGCTCGAAGAGCGCGACCTGGGTCTGCGTGCCCCGGAACTCGATCTCGGCGACCAGGTTGTCGACGATGCGCAAGGTGTCGGCCTTTGCCGCGAGCGCCGGGATCGACACCTCGTCGAGCACATTCGACGGCGCCGCCGTCTCGTTGTAGGGCCCGAGCAGTTGCGTGGTCTCGCGCGTGGCGCCAGCGCGGAAGCCGAAGCCTTCGGAGGCGTTCACCGTGTCCTGGAACACGCCACCCTGGAAGTAGAAGTCGACGCGGCGATTGCCCTGGATCGTGCCGCGCGGCGCCCCGGAGATGCCGACGATGTGGTCGGCGACGAACATGTTGTAGGCCGAGACCGGCGTTCCCTGGCGCACGCTCTGTTGCGCCGTCTTGGTGATGCCCTGGAAGGCACCGGCGGCGCGCAACGTGAACCACTCGCTGGTCCCCATCTGCTCGACGAGCACCGTCGTGCCTGGGACGTACGGCGGATCGGCGACGATCGCTGCCTGCAGCGCGGTGTTCTGGCCGAGCCGGTACGGCGCGGCGTTCACGATGTTCTTGGCCCGCTCGAGCTCGCCTTCCGCCAGCATCTGGGCGCGCGCAGCCCAGGTGCGGACCTGCAGCCGCCGCTGCTCGGCGAGGACCTTCGTGAGGTGCGCGATCGCGAGCGAGGCGACGGCGGCCATCATCAGCATGACGACCAGCAGCGCGGCGCCGCGCTCGCTCCTGCCCCGGCGAGACGAGTCGAGGTTTTCCACGTTCGCCTAGACCTCTCGGCACGAACGGATGCGGTTCCGGAGCCCATTCCGGGACTGCGCGGACACTCGCGTTGCCATCGCCGGATCAGGACTGCAAGATCCTGCCGCGTGTCCTCCGTGCCGACCTCGCCGCTCGCGAAGCGGGCCTCATGGCGCCGCCGGGCTTCGCTGTTGGCAGGCGCAGTGCTGGTGCCGCTGGCCCTTGCCGAAGCCGCGCTGCGGATCGTCGACCCGGGCCACTATCGGCTGCTCGCCGCCCGCGAGCGTTTCTCCGCCACGATCCTGCGGCCGCTGCCCGAGCTGCTGACCTCGCGGCTGGTCCCTGGCGTGCACACCGGCTTCCTCGGGCACGAGGTCGTCCTCAATTCACGCGGCCTGCGCAACCCGGAGGTCGCGCTCCCGCGTCCCTCCGACGTGTACCGGATCCTCGTGGTCGGCGACTCCGTGCCATTCGGTTGGGGCGTCGCGGAGACCGAGTGCTTCCCGCGCCGGCTCGAAGGCCTGCTGCGCGGCGTGCCCAGGGCCGACGGTCGCCGCTACGAGATCGTGAATGCATCCTGTCCAGGTTGGGGACTCGGCGATGCGTTCCTCTATCTGCGCGATGAGGGCTTTGCCCTGGCCCCTGACCTCGTCCTGCACGTGCTCTTCGGCAACGACGTGCAGGCCGCGCCGCAGCCGGTCGCGTTGCTGCCGGCGGCACTGCGCCATTCCTACACCTTGCGCTGGTTCGAGGGCTTGCTGCAGAAACTGTCCGGCCAGTGGGAGCCCGACCCGGCCACCGCGATCCGCGACGACAAGCTGCGTACGGCACTCGACGTGCTGGCCGGCGCCTGCGCCCCGCGCGGCACCCCCTACGTGCTGCTCGATACCGTCGACGTCGACGCGCCCGAGGTCGCCGAACACTGCCGCAAGCGCGGCATCCCGCGGCTCGCCGTGCACCTGTCGGCCGCCTGGGTCGCGGCGCACCAGATCCACGCGGTCGACTTCCATCCGGATGCCGCAGGGCATCGGGAGATCGCCGAGCGCGCGCTGCCCCAGCTCGTGCAGATCCTCAACCAGCTCCCGCGCTGACGATCACGACGCGGTCCGGGTGCAGGTGCGTCTGCGCGACCCGGCGGACGTCCTCGCGCGTGACGCTGCGGATCAGGTCCGGGAAGCGCTTGAGGTAGTCGAAGCCGAGGTCGAAGCGCTTGGTGCGGACCGCGTAGCGCGCGAGGTTGGTGTTGCGCTCGAGCCCGAACACGAACGAGCCGGTGAGATAGTCCTGCACGTCGCGGACCTCGTCCTGGGTCGGCAACGTCGTGCGAATCGTCTCGATCTCGGCCAGGAAGCCGTCGATCGCGCGCTGCCGGTGCTGTGGCGAGGTGCCGATGTAGGCCGCGAACACGCCCGGCTCCTCACCCGCACTCGACGTGATCGACGCGCTGACCGAGTAGCACAGGCCCTGCTCGTCACGCAGCTTCCGGCTGATCCGCGAGGTGAATCCCGGCCCCGTGCCGAGGATGTGGTCCATCACCGAGAGCGCGTAGTAGTCCGGATGCGTGCGCTTGATCCCGGCATGGCCGAGGAACACGTGCACCTGCTCGCGCGGCATCGGCAGGTGCATCGCGGTGCGGCGCGCAGGCAGGGGCGGTGGCGTGACCGGCAGGTGCTGCGGCGGGCTGCCCTTGAGCCCGCGGAACGCCCGCTCGAGCTCGTCGAGCATGTGCCCGACGCTGGCCGGACCGGCGGCAGCGACGTAGCCACCGTGCGGCACGAACCACTGCCTGTGGAAGCGCACGAAATCGGCGCGCGTGAACGAGGTCACGCTCTGGCGGCTGCCGCGCGCCGGGCGTCCATAGGGGTGCGGCCCGTAGGCGAGCTTGCGGAACTCGCGGCTGGCCACGGCGCGCGGCTCGTCGTCCTCGGCGCGCAGCTCGGTCAGGACCTCGGCCTTCACCCGCGCGAGCTCGCGCGCCGGGAACGCCGGTTCGACCAGCATCTCGCGCAGCAGCGCGAGCGCCTTCTGCGAGCACTCGGCCGGCACCTGCACACCACCGCCCGACGCCGAGCCCTCGAGCGCGCCGCCGAGGCCTTCGATCGCCGCGGCGAGCTCGTGGTTGTCGCGCTGCTTGGTGCCTTCGTCGAGGCACTCGCCGACAAGGCTCGCGAGCCCTTCCTCGCCCGGCAGCTCGTCCTTCATGTCGACGTCGAGCATCACGCCGCAGGCCCAGGTCTGCACGCCCGGGTTCTGCACCGCGAGCAGGCAGAGGCCGTTGCCCAGCTTGCGCTCGCCGATCTTCAGGTCGATTGCCTTGGTCATCGGCGGCTCCTGCCCTTGGCCGATCGCTCGGGCAGCGACCAGACCACGGTCAGCTTGTCATCGGCCAGGTAGGTGCGCGCGGCCCGCTTGATCTCCTTGGTGCCGACCTTGGCGAAGGTCGGCAGCACGCGGTCGAGCAGCTTGTAGCCCTCGGGCGACAACGCCTCGAAGCGGCCGATCTTCAGCGCGAGATCGAGCACGGTCTCCTCGTCGAACAGGAACGCCGAGCGCAACTGCGTGCGCGTGCGCTTGAGTTCCTCCGCCGTGGGCCCCGCATCCATCAGGCGCCTCACCTCGTCGCGGACCGCGGCTTCGGCCTTGGCCGGATCCTTGCCTTCGACGATCTCGACCGCGATCCACAACATGCCGGGATCCTGGCGCGTCTCGTTGCTCACCGAGACGCCGGTCGCGAGACGGTCCTTCTGCACGAGCCGGCGGTAGAGGCGCGAAGTCTTGCCGCCGCCGAGCACGTTGGCCATCACGTCGAGCACGAAGTCGTCGGGCTCGCCCATGCGGCAGGTCCGCGCGGCGATCAGGATGCGCGCGACCTCGCCGGGGTAGCGCACGACCGCGCGGCGTTCGCCCTTCTGCGGCGGCTCCTGCAGCGCCTGGTCCCGTGGTTGCGCGGGCGCGATCGGCGTGAAGAGCTCACGGATGCGGGCCTCGGCCTCCTTGGCGTCGAGGTCGCCGACCGCGACCAGGAGCGCGCGGTTGGGCCCGTAATGGCGCGCGTAGTAGGCGCGCATCCCGTCGATCGTCAGCCGTTCGAGATCCTCCTTCCAGCCGATGACCGGGTGGTGGTAGGGATGCACCTGGTAGGAGAGCGCCTCAGCGGTGTGGAAGAGCACGCGCATCGGCTCGTCCTCCCCCATCGCCAGCTCCTCGAGCACGACGCTCTTCTCGGAGACGAATTCCTGGGGGTCGAGCAGGCAGCCGCGCATCCGGCTCGCCTCGATTTCGAGCGCCTGATGCCACCGATCGGCCGCGAGCGCGAAGTGGTAGGCGGTCACGTCGTTGTCGGTGAACGCGTTGTTGCTGCCGCCGAGCTTGCTCGTGATCAGGTCGATCTGGCCCTTCGCGTAGCGGTCGGTGCCCTTGAACATCATGTGTTCGAGGAAGTGCGAGAGCCCGGTCTCGCCGCTGCGCTCGTCGCGCGCGCCAACCTGGTACCAGAGCATGGTGCCGACGACCGGCAGGTTCTTGCGTTCGACGAGCAACGCCTTGAAGCCGTTGTCGAGGTTCACTTCGTGGACCGGGGGGAGCTTCATCCGGACAGATCCTCCTGCTGCGCCTTGGCGAGCAGGCCATCGACTTCCTCGCGCGTCAGGAACCGGCTCTTGCCTTCGCCGAGGCCGTGCAGACTCAGGTCGCCGATCCGGATCCGCTTGAGCGAGATCACCGGATAGCCGAGACGCGCGAACACGCGCCGCAGTTCACGGTTCTTGCCCTCGCGGATCGTCACGCGCAAGTAGGTCCGGTCCCGCCCCCGACTCTCGATCGCGATCCGCGCACCGCCGGTCCGGCCCTCGGCCAACCACACGCCGCCGCGCGCCTTCTCGGCGTGTTCCTTGGTCACCGCGCCGCGGACCAGCACCGCGTACACCTTGGGCACGCCATAGCGCGGATGCGCGAGCCGCTGCGCGAATCCGCCGTCGTTGGTCAGCAGGATCAGACCCTCGGACTCGGCATCGAGCCTGCCGACCGTGTAGATGCGGCCGCGCACGTGCGGCAGGAAGTCGATCACGCGGCGTCGCGGTTCGTTCTGCGCGTTCGTGCACAGGACGCCGGCCGGCTTGTTGAAGAGCACGTAGACCGGCTTCTCGAGATCGACCCGGACCCCGTCGACACGGACATCGTCTTCTTTCGGATCGACGCGGACGCCGAGCTCGCGGACGTGCTGGCCGTTGACCGTCACGCGCCCACCCGCGATCAGGTCGTCGGCCGCGCGGCGCGAGCAGACGCCTGCCGACGCGAGGTAGCGGTTGAGCCGCATCTTGCCGTCGGTGGCGATCGGCTCCGACGGTTCGGGAGTCACGCGGAGCGCGCGCGCGGGCCGCGACAGGGGCCGCTTGCCGCGGAAGGGTGGCCCGCTCGTGCGGTCGCGGCCGCGGGAGGGCGGGGGACGTCGTTCTCTCATCGTGGTTCTCCGGGATCGGCCCACAACACGGTCAGCGGCCCGACTGGCGACAGGAACACCGATCCGGTTGCCGCCGGGACCAGCACGGTGTCGCCGGGGCGCAGATGCAGCGGCTCGTGGCGGCCGCCGCTGCGCCAGCCGAGCGTGCCGCGGCCTTTCGTCACCGTCAGGATCTTGCAGATCCCCTCGGTGCCGAGCACCGCGGGCGCTTCGATCGGCAGCCGGCGCACGCGGAAGAGTTCGTGCCGGATCAGCCATTCGCCGCCTCCGGCGATCGGTTCCGGGGTGACCGTCGCGGCCGTCGGCTGCTCGAAGCGCATCGCGCGCAGCGCCTGCTGCAGATGCGTCTCTCTTGGCCGGCCCCAATCGTAGATCCGGTAGGTGATGTCGCTGTTCTGCTGGATCTCGTAGAGGACCACGTCAGGCCCGATCGCATGCACGGTGCCGTGCGGCACGAACACCGCGTCGCCGGTCCGGGGCGTGAATGCGTGCAGCAGCGGCTCGACGGCCGCCGTGTGGGCCACGGCTTCGAACTGGGTCCGCGTGACGCCCGGCTGCAGGCCGCGCACGATCCGCGCGTTCGGCCCGGCATGGAGCACGACCCACGCTTCGGTCTTGCCCGAGTCGTCCTGGTCCCGCGCCTGCGCGTCGTCCGGGTGCACTTGCACCGAGAGACGGTCGGCAGCGTCGATGTACTTGATCAGCAGCGGGAAGCACCCGCCATGTCCCTTGCGCACCCCCCGGCCGAGCAGCGCCTCGCCGTGCTCGCGCAACAGCTCGGCAAGCGTCGCCTCGGCGCCGTGCAGCCGGCTCGAACCGTCGGGCCGGTCGTAGAGCTCCCAGGTCTCGCCGACCGCTTCGCCGGCCGGAAGCGACAGACCGAGGACGCGTTCGAGCCCGCGCCCGCCCCAGACCTTCGGCAGGATCTTGCGTTCGAGGAGCGCGGGAACGAGTTCGGGCATGCGTGGGGAAAGCCACGCATGTTTAGCGCCGCGATGGCAGCCCGGCCAGTTCAGTTCTTGGCGGGGTCCTGCTGCATCGGCATGGGCTTCTCGGGGTTGAAGATCAGCGTGGTCGCATCTTCGCGGCCGAGGTCCGCCCGCCACTGCATGACCGTAGTCGACAAACTGCCGTCCTGGTGCATGTAGAACTCGACACCCTTCTCGTTGCGAGTCGTGCCGACGACCGGCGAGTAGGGCCGATGGGCCGGCCATTGCATCGCCGGCGCATTGAGCACGCGGTTCAAGCTCGGCAGGTAGGTGCCGTCCGGCGCCTGGAAGACCGCCGAGATGTTCTGCGGCGACTTCACGGGGACCGGAGCGGGCGCGATCTTCTCTGCCCGCAACGGCGGCGTCACCGGATCGTGGCCCTTCTGACCCGGACCAGGCAGCGCAACGGGCGGCCGCCCACCATGGCCTGGCGTGGCGTCGTCGCCGCGCAGTACGAACCATGCGGCGGACCCGGCGGCGGCAACGGCCAGCAGCAGTGCGGCGGGAACCAGGATACTGGACGTGGATGGAGAGGACGATGCCATCGGTACTGGGGGAACATCGACGGGGCGGATCCCCGACGTGTGCCCTGGATCTGGCGCACTACCCTACCACACGTCGACCGGGCCCTGATCGGGCGCGGAACAGGCCGTGGTATATGCTTCGTCCGAGGAAGTTGCTGTCCTCCCCCATCCTGTGGCCTGCGCGCAGACCTGGGTGGATGGACCGCACCCCTCGGCGCGTGCTGGCAGAGGGGTAGATTCCGATTCAACCCTGACCCTGCCTGACAGTCCCCTGCTTCGGCAGATTCCTTTCCCTCCCGCAAATCCCTCGGAGCCAACTATGCGTTTCGCGATTGCCCTCGCGGCAGGCCTGCTCGCCTGCCTGACGAATGCCCAGACCCCCCCTGACCTCTTCCAGATCTATCCGGACACCACCGGAGCCGCGACCTCGGCCACGACGCGCATGAGCCTCGGCACGAGCGCTGGCGAACTGCTGCAGGAAGTCCCTGCCAAGTTCTTCGCCGGCATCGGCGACAACGGCCAGAGCTGCCAGGTGGATGGTTTCTTCTGCCTGACGCAGGACCAGAACCAGGCCACCGCCGAGACCTTCAACATCGTGATCCGCGCGAACCTCGCGTCCGGCGGACCCGACGCCTCGGCTACTGGTCTGCTCTTCCGTTCGGCGGACGTGAACCTGCCGAGCAATCCGGTCGGCGGTGTGGCGGCCTACCTCGTGAACATCGCGTTCGCGACCCCGGTCAAGGTGCCCTGCACCGGCGGCATGAGCTACGGGATCGAAGTCCGCTCGGGTGCCTGGACCGCCGACGCGCAGTCGATGCACATGGCGTTCTACACGGTGACGCCGACCGGCTTCCCGGCTGGTGACAACACCCGCAACGGCCTCACGAATGCCGCCCACCAGCACGCGTGGTACATCCTGAACGGCGTCGCGACCCGCGCTGCCGCGTCCGGCACCGCCCCCGGTCGCTCGATGCGTTGTGGCCTCACGACCAAGGCTGCGGTCGTGAACATCGGCAACAACGACCCGACCACGACCAAGACTGCCGACAAGCACAGCTACGGCTTCGGCGGCGTCTACCCGGCCATCAAGGACGTGGCGAACACCCGTGACGACGGGCTCACGGCCCGCGTGCTCGACACCGCCAACGTCGGCGGCACGGCGTTCCTCTTCCTCGGCACGGCCGTCGGGCCGGCGTTCAACCTTGCCGGTTTCGGCGGCAACCTCTACCTGAGCCTCCCGGGCGGCGTGTTCAGCATCGGCTCGGCGCCGATCCTCCCGACCGGCACGCCGGTCGTCGGCGTCGCCAGCGTCCCCGTCGCTCCGCCGGGCGCGATCCCGTCGGCCACCGGCGTGACGCTCTTCTTCCAGGCGATCTCGGTCGGCACGGGCTTCGCGAATCCGCGCTTCTCGAACGCCCAGGGCGTCAACTTCTGACCACCGCCGGGCGTCCCCGACGCTCGTGAGCAGACGGCCCGCAGCCTCGGCTGCGGGCCGTTCGCGTTTCAGGCCTCGCGCGCCCGCTCGACCAGGCGCCGGGCCTCCTGGATCGCCTGCGCGTCGGCGCCGTCGCCGAGCGCCATCGCGGCGAGTTCCTTCTC
>CAZSKV010000361.1:0-1885 GCA_964607495.1 uncultured candidatus Brocadiaceae bacterium | reverse complement strand
GATCTGCCCGGAGCAGGCGAGCTGCATGCAGATCCTGCTGCAGCTCTGCGCGGCGCGGCACGTGGTGGAGGTCGGCACCCTCGCCGGCTACTCGGCGATCGCGATGGCCAGGGCCCTGCCGGCGGATGGCAAGCTCGTGACGATCGAGCTCGCCGCGGCGCACGCGGAGTTCGCGAAGCAGTGGATCGGCCGTTCGGACGTCGCCGGCCGCGTCGAGGTGCGCCAGGGCGATGCGAAGCGCGTCCTGCCGACCCTGCCGAGCAACTGGGCCGATGCGGCGTTCCTCGACGCCGACAAGACCGGCTACCCGGTCTACCTGCGCGAATGCCTGCGCATCGTGCGCCGCGGCGGCCTGATCATGGTCGACAACGCGTTCGCGTTCGGCGAGCTCTTCGCACCCGCACCGCAGGACCGCGAGACGCCAGCCGTCCGCGCGTTCAACGACCTCATCGCCAGGACCAAGGAACTCCAATGCGTGATCGTGCCTCTGGGCGACGGGATGTGGGTCGGAGTGAAGCTCGCGGACCCGGTCCCATGAGCCTCGAGCAGCTGCTGGTCGCGGCGGACTTCGCCGAGGCCGAAGCACTCGTCCGCTCGGGAACGGACTCGTCGCGGATCGTGGTCCTACACGGCCAGGACGCCGCCGCCGCGCGCGCGGCAGCCGCCGCCGGCATGGCCGCCGGCCGCGGGCCGCTGCCGGTCCGCCCGCACTCCTTTCCGTGGAAGTGCCTCGTGGTGCTGCCGACCTACAACGAGAAGGAGAACCTCGAGGCGATCGCCACCGCGATCCTGGCCTACCTGGACACCGATCTCCTGATCGTGGACGACGGTTCGCCGGACGGCACCGGCGAGATCGCCGACCGCCTCGCGGCCGCCAACCCGCGGGTCCGGGTGCTGCACCGCGAGGGCAAGCTCGGGCTCGGCACCGCGTACCTGGCCGGATTCGCGCAGGCCCAGGCGCGTGGCTACGAGCGCGTGTTCGAGATGGACGCCGACTTCAGCCATCCGCCGTGGGACCTGCCGCGCCTCTGCGCCGCGTCCGCGCACGCGGAGCTCGTGATCGGGTCGCGCTACGTCCGGGGCGGCAGCACGCTCGGTTGGGACTGGAAGCGCAAGCTGCTCTCGCGTTCGGCCAATCTCTACGCCGGCCTCGTGCTCGGCACCGGCGTGCGCGACATGACCGCCGGGTTCCGCTGCTTCCACGTCGCCAGGCTCGCCCAGATCGACCTCTCGCGCGTCGGCGCGCAGGGCTACGCGTTCCAGATCGAGATGGCCTTCCGGATCAAGCGGGCCGGCGGCAGGATCGTCGAGGTGCCGATCCACTTCGTCGATCGACGGGTCGGCAAGTCGAAGATGAACGCGAAGATCGCGCGCGAAGCGCTCTGGCTGGTGCCGCAGCTGCGCCTGCGCGGCTAGCGCGGCCAGCGCTGCGCTTCAGCTCGTGCCCGCGGCGAGGCGTTCGTTCTCGATGTCCGCCAGCATCCGCTCGGTGATGTCGCCGGTCGGGTACTGGCCGGTGAAGCAGGCCTTGCAGAACTCGTGCTTGCCGCCGCCGCGGACGCTGTCGACCATCGCGTCGATGTCCTGATAGATCACGGCGTCGGCGCCGATCTCCTTGGCGATCTCCGGGATCGTGCGCCCGCGGGCGATGAACTCGCGCCGCGTCGACATGTCGATCCCGTACGGGCACGGGTAGAGCAGCGGTGGCGAGTAGCTCGCGAGGTAGACCTTCTCCGCACCCATCTGCCGCGCGATCTTGACGATCTGCCGGCTCGTGTTGCCGCGCACGATCGAGTCGTCGAGGATCAGCACGCGCTTGCCGGCGAACTCCATGCGGATCGGATTCAGCTTGTGCCGCACCGAATCCCGGCGCGCCTTCTCGTTC
>CAZSKV010000360.1:0-1820 GCA_964607495.1 uncultured candidatus Brocadiaceae bacterium | reverse complement strand
GCGACACCTGCGGCGCGACCAGCGGCTGCAGCTGAGCGGACGCGGCCGGGCGTCGGCTCAGGCTTCGGGGATCCTGCCGAGCAGCACGAGGTGCCAGCCGAGCAGCGCCGTGTAGCCGGCGAGCACCACGCCCAGTCCGTAGCGCGCGGTGCGGAAGTTCTTGGTCAGCGTCAGGAACAACAGGCAGAGGCCGATGCCGAGCGACTTCGCGCCGACGAACCACCAAGTGCCCTGCCGCAGCACCCAGTCGACGATCGGGTTCAGCTCCTGTCCGCCGTAGGAGAGGAAGTAGAGCGTGAAGAACGCGTCGAGCATGTTCAGCGCCGCGATGCTCGCAGCCACCGCGAAGAGCAGATGACCGTGCAAGTCGACGAAGAGGGCCTCGTCCGCGCCGCGCCGGCTGCCGCGGCGGCGGCCGCCGCTCAGCGTGTGCCACGAGAGCATCGGTGTCGGCCGGCGCCGCCGATCCATGCCGCGTCGTTCCGGAAGCGCAACTGCACCAGCAGGGGGGGGACTCATCCAGGGGGAGCCTACCCCAGGGTGCGGCAGGCGGTCGGCGTCAGCGCTTTCCGTGCGTTGGCGTCGCGGCTTCGCGCAGCACCGTCAGCACCAGGTCCTTGTCGTGGACCACATAGCCCCCAGGGACCGCCGTGAGCTTGCGCGCGGGACCCGGGGCGAGTTCGACCGCGGTCCGGACCAGCTGGAAATGCTGGATCTCGGCCTCGGTCGCAGCCCGTGGCACCCCGTTCTCGAAGGCGCGCACCTCCCCGGCCGGGCTCCTGGTCAGGGCGATCGTCGTGGCGCCGCGCAGGGTCAGTTGCAGGTTGCCGGCCGCGCGGTCGAACACCAGTTCGCCCTTGGTCTGCTGCCGGTCGCCCGGGAGCTCGGCCGTGATCTGCACCTCCCCCGCCCAGGCCGGCAGCTCGTGCAGCGGCGGCGGCCGCACGCCACTGCTGCAGCCGATGGCGACGAGGCAAGGTCCGATCCAGGCGAGCCCACGCATGCCGTGCAACTTCGGCCATCGCCCGCCGCGCGGCAAGCAGTAAAAGGCCGCGCGTGTCCCTGCCCGAGATCCGCCTGAAGGTGCGCGCCACCGGCCGCCACCCCTGGTTCTACCGCAAGATGATCGAGAAGCCCGCGAGCAAGCTGCCGGCCGGCGGCCCGGTGCGGGTCGTCGACCGCGACCGCCGCTTCGTCGGCACCGGCTTCTACAACCCGCGGACCGAACTCGCGCTGCGCATGCTCTCGCGCGCCGACACGCCCGACGTCGACGAACTCCTAGCCCGGCTCCTGACCGCCGCGTGCACGCTGCGCGAGGACGTGCTCGGCCTGCCCCGCGTGACCACCGCCTACCGGCTCGTGCACGCGGAGGGAGATGGCGTTCCTGGCCTGGTGCTCGACCGCCTCGGCGACACGATCGTCGGGCAGCTCTTCTCGCTCGCGATGCAGCAGCGGATCGAAAGCATCGGCGAGCAGTTGCTGAGCCGCTATCCGAAGACCCGGCTCGCACTACTCGTCGACGACACCGCGCGGGAGCGCGAGGGCATGGACAAGCAGCCGCCGCCGGCCGGACACGACACGGAGATCCAGGAGCACGGCATCCGCTTCCTCGTGCAGCCTGGCCAGGGCCACAAGACCGGCTTCTTCGCCGACCAGCGCGACAACCGGCTGTTGCTGCGTTCGCTGTGCAAGGGCCGCTCGGTGCTCGACCTCTGCTGCTACTCCGGCGGCTTCGCCATGAACGCGCTCGCCGGCGGTGCCCTGCGCGTGCGCGCCGCCGACCTCGACGAAGCCGCCGTTCTGCAGACCAACGACAACCT
>CAZSKV010000359.1:0-3057 GCA_964607495.1 uncultured candidatus Brocadiaceae bacterium | reverse complement strand
CCGCCGGCTCGCCCGCCCGCTTGCGCGGCAACGCCGCCGTGGCTTGCTGGTAGGCGAGCGCATGCCGGAGCAGCCACCAGTCGACGCGGTCCTGGCCGGTGACGTCGGTCTCCGCGATCGCCGCGAACCCGGCCGCGATCGCCGCCGCATCGGCGCCGTCGCGGTTCGCGGCCCAGCGCTCGCAGAGGTCGCGCAACCGGTCGGCCGGGGTCTGGTCGGGGGTGCGCACGACCGCGAATTCGTCGAGGTCGTAGGTGGCGCCGTCGGCGCCGGTCTGGCGGTTCGTGCGCTGCAGCCGGGGATCGCCGAAGCCCAGGCGCGTCACGCGGTGGTTGCCCTTCGCGAGCGCCTTGTCGAGCGCATCGTCGAGCGCGTACTCGACGCGCTGCCAGCTGCCATCGGCCTCGAACCGGGCGGCGGGCAGCCATTGCACGCCGTCGCGGGGCTGCGGTTGGCCCAGGAGCGGGATCGCGCAGTCACGGCCGTCGACCCGCAGGTGCAGCGCGAGCCGCCCGGCAGGCTTCGCGCGCAGGAAGAACGTGAGGTGCGGGAACTGCTCGCTGTCGAACGACATGCCGGCGGCCGGCGTCGCCCCGAACAGCCAGACCGCGCCGTGCCGTGTGCCGCCCCCATCGCTGAGCGCGAGGTAACGCTCGCCGCAGGCGGCGCCCAGTCGTCTGGGCTCGGCCTTCCACTCGGCGTCGGTGCGGCGCTCGAGCCAGGGGCCGCTGCGGGCCGGGCCCTCGAACGAGAGGCGCAGGAAGTCGCGCCCGACCGCGGATTGCAGCTGCACCTTGGTCTCGGCCAGCGGCTTCTTGCCGGGCTCCGCGCGCAGGACCAGGCCGATCTCGCAGACGCCGGACGGACGGTCCGGCTCGACCTGGATCTGCACCGGGAGCGCCGTGCGCACGCCGCCGGCCAGCTGCACGCGCGCTGGCGCACCAAGGACCTGCACCTCGGGCGGCAGCCAGAGTTCGAGGTCGGCGGCGAGCGGCTCGCGGTCGCGGTTCTCGATCTCCAGCACGTACGGTTGCCCCGCGCGCACGACCGCGCGCGGTCCCGACTCGGCCCGCACCGCGATCGTCGCCACCGGCAGGTCCCGGCGGCGCCCGAGCTCGGGATCGATCAGGTCGACCTCGCGCCCCGGGAGCTGCGGCACCCGGAGCGCGAAGGCCGCGAGCACGGGTCCCGCAGCGCCGAGCGGTAGGCAGCCCAGCGGCTCCGCGTCGCGCCACACACTGGTCCAGAGGTCGACGACGTCGAAGCGGACGAGCGCCAGATGGAGATCCTGCGCGCCGCCGGCAGGCACGAGCAGCACGGACTCGCGTTCGAGCGTCAGCTGGTTGTCGAGCGAAGTGTCGCCCTCGGCCCGAAGGTGCGCGCGCCAGGCGCCACCCAGACCGTCCCAGTGCGCGAACACGACGCCGGGCTCGACCGTGAAGCGCAGCCCGGGCCGGGCGAAGCGCTGCGCGAGATCCGCGACCGTGCGCCGCCGGTCGAGCCAGCCGTGGTCCTGCGCGCCGAGCCAGCGCAGCCAGTCGCCGAGGAAGAGCTGTTCGTCGCGGTAGCCGTGCAGCGCCCAGTCGTGGATCCCGGGCAGACCCGGGCCATGCCGGGCCTCGAGCCGGCCCTCGAGCTGGTGCGCCCATTCGTGCAGCAGCACGTCGGCCAGCGTGCGCCCGCCCTTCTCGCGCTGCGGCAGGATCGCGATCCCGCTGCTCGCGACGCCATCGGGACCCAGCGGTGCCGGCAGCGTGCCCCCCCACAGCGCGAGGTCGGCGTCGCCCGGCGCGTAGAACCAGAACACCGAGTCGACCCCCTTGCCGCTCACGCCCAGGGTCTCTTCGGCCTCGGGCACGGGGGCGATGGTTTCGCCGCTGCGGCGGACGATCCGCCGCTCGCCCTGCGCGACCAGGATCTCGGGCTCGAGCCGGATCGACCCGCCCGTGGCCTCCTGCGCCTTCTCGGCGAAGCGCGCGATCTCCGCGCGCACGCGCGCGATCTCCGCGGCATCGAGCTCACCGCGCACCACCTGCGACCCCGGCACCACGAGCTCGGTCCGCGTCTGGATCACGCAGCGGGCCCGCCACACCTCGACCGACGCGGGGTCGGCGTTGACCGCCGCCGGCACGCGCCGGCCGAACCCGCCGTGCGGCAGGATCGGGATCCGGTCGCCGGCGAATTCGTATTCCTGCGCGGCCAGGGACGGCAGCAGGGCGAGCAGCAGCAGGGGAGAGCGGCGCATGGGCGGGGACTGGGCCGCAAGCCTACTGCCGCGGTAGCCTTCTCTCGATGCGCGTCCGCTCGCTGCTGCTGCTCGCCGGAGCTGCGACCGTCCTGGCTGGCTTCCTGAGCACGAGCTACGAGTCGTACGGTTCGCTCTACGACGCCGACTACGTCGGCAGCCGGGCCTGCGGCGAGTGCCACCCGCAGATCCACGGTCGCTGGCAGGGTTCGCCCCACCACCTGATGGCGCGGCCGGCGGATGCCAGCTCGGTGGTCGGCGACTTCGCCGACCGGGAGTGGCGGCTGCCGCCGGGGGCGGCCGGCGAGGTGCCAGCCGGCCAGCCGGCGGCGCGCATGTACCGCAAGGACGGCGGCTACTGCATGGCGATCTACCATCCGCCGTCGCGGGCCTACGCCGAGTTCACGATCGACTACGTCGTCGGCTACCAGTACCGGCAGACCTACCTGCATCGTGAGCCGGGGGGCGTGCTGCGCAAGCTGCCGCTCGAGTGGTCGCCGGCGCGCGGCGAGTTCTTCGACTACTGGAGCTACCAGGAGCACCAGCCGACGACGCTGATCGGGCTGTGGGAGCAGACCCAGGTGCCGAACTCGGCCTGGAACCTGTTCTGCGCGCGCTGCCACACGACGCATCTCGAAGTGCTCGACAAGGACGCGGCCCACAAGCGGGCGGCCACGCGTTGGACCGAGGACGGCATCGGTTGCGAGGCCTGCCACGGCCCTGGCAGCGCGCACGCCAACTACTTCCGCGGCAACTACGTGAACCGCTTCGTCGCGTTCGCGAACAGCAAGCTGCGCGGCCAGCCGGTCGCG
>CAZSKV010000358.1:0-4665 GCA_964607495.1 uncultured candidatus Brocadiaceae bacterium | reverse complement strand
GGCCGCGATCTTCGATGCCCGCGACCCGGCGGTCGTCGCCTACCTGCGCCGCCTGCTCGCGGCCGCCAAGGCGCGGGGCCTGCACACCTCGATCTGCGGTCAGGCGCCGAGCCTCTACCCCGATTTCTGCGATCTGCTGGTCGAGATGGGGATCGACGCGATCAGCGTCAATCCAGACGCTATCCTCCCGGTCCGTCGCCGTGTCGCCGCCGCCGAGCAGCGCCTGCTGCTCGCGGCGGCCCGTCACGCGAAGACCGAGACATGTCCCTGCTGCACGACACCGACCTCGACCTGATCGCGCGCTATGCGCACGAGCCAGCACCTCTGCTGGCGATCCTGCATGCCTTCCAGGACCGCGACGGCTGGCTCGAACCCGAGGTCCTGCAGAAGATCAGCAAGCGCCTGCGGATCCCGCTCGCCGAACTCTCGGGCACGCTCTCGTTCTACGAGCACTTCCGCACGAGCGCCTTGCCGCCGGAGAAGCATCGGGCGAGCGAGTACGCGACCGACGAGCTGCAACTCGGCCTGGCCCCGCTGCCGCCGGTGAACCCGGGCGGCCACGAGGAATGCGTGTTCGCGCACCTGCGCGCGCCGGCACGCAAGACGCTGACCGGCTATCGCACGAGCGGCGGGTTCGAAGCGCTCGCGCACACGCTGCGCACGCGCTCGCCGAAGGACCTGCGCGAGCTCGTGACCGCCTCGGGCCTGGCCGGGCGCGGCGGCGCGGGCTTCCCGACCGGCAAGAAGTGGAACTTCGTCGCCGAGGCACCGGGCAGCGTGCGCTACGTGATCGCCAACGCCGACGAGGGCGAGCCGTTCTGCGCGAAGGACCGGCCCCTGCTGGACCATGATCCCTTCGCGCTGCTCGAGGGCATGGCGCTCGCGGCGTACGGCGCCGAGGCCACGGTCGGCATCATCTACCTGCGCTACGAGTACCCGGACACGGTGCCGATCCTCGAGCAGGCGATCGCGGCCTGCGAAGCCCACGGCTTCCTCGGCGAGCGGATCCTCGGCTCGCCGTTCGGCTTCCGGATCCACCTGCGCCGCGCCGCCGGCAGCTATCTCTGCGGCGAGGAGACCGCACTGCTGGAGAGCCTCGAGGGCAGGCGGCCGTTCCCGCGCAACCGGCCACCCTATCCGGCCCAGAAGGGTCTCTACGCCCAGCCGACGCTGATCCAGAACATCGAGACGCTGTGCGCGGTGCCGCCGATCGTGCGCCGCGGCCCGGAGTGGTACCAGAAGCTCGGGCGGCCCGGCTTCGCGGGCACCAAGATCATCTCGGTGTTCGGCGATGTGCAGCGCCCTGGCAACTACGAAGTGCCGTTCGGCCTGCCGATGCGCACGCTGCTCGAGGAGTGGGCTGGCGGCGCGCTCGCGGGCCGGCGCCTGGTCGCGGCGACCATGGCCGGCCTCTCGGGCGGCCTGCTCGCGGCGCGGGAGTTCGACGTCGCGATCGCCGAGCCGGCCCTGCGCCAGCACGGCTGCATGCTCGGCGCCGGCGGCGTCCTCGTGCTCGACGACTCCCGGGACCTGCTGGCGATGGCGCGCGAGACCGCGCGCTTCTTCGCGCACGAGTCCTGCGGCAAGTGCTTCCCGTGCCGGATCGGCACGCAGCGCCTCGTCGAGCGCTTCAGCCAACTCGACCACTCTGCCGCCTGGCGCAGCGAGGTCGAGGATCTGATCGCAACGATGGCGCAGACCAGCGCCTGTGGTCTCGGCCAGGCGGCGGCCACGATCCCCAAGTCCCTGCTGGACAAGTTCCTGAAATGACGACACTCGGCAACCCGCGGCTCCGCACGCTCGAGATCGACGGCAAGGAAGCCGCCTTCACGCCCGGCGAGTCGGTCCTGGTGGTCGCACGCCGTTGCGGCCTGCAGATCCCGACGCTCTGCGACGATCCGCGCCTCGAGGCCTTCGGTTCGTGCCGGCTCTGCGTGGTCGAGGTGCAAGGCCAGCGCCTGCCGGTGGCCTCGTGCACGACGAAGGCCGAGCCCGGGATGGTCGTCGCGACGCGGACGCCGGCCCTGGAGAAGCACCGCAAGACGATCCTCGAGCTGGTCGCGAGCGAGAACCCGCCCGACGACCACGTCGATCCGCTGCGCGGCGCGTGTGCGCAGGAGTTGACGCAGCTGCTCGACCGCTATGCGGCACGCACGCGCCGCTTCGCCGGCGCGCGCTCGGGCAAGAGCCGGCTCGACGACGGCAACCCGTTCATCCTGCGCGACTACGACCGCTGCATCGCCTGCTGGCGCTGTGTGCGCGTCTGCGCCGAACGCGAGGGGGATCACGCGATCGCCGCCCACGGCCGCGGGTTCGCGGCCAAGGTCGCGGCGCCCTTCGACGGCCTGCTGACGGATTCGGATTGCACGTTCTGCGGCCAGTGCGTGCAGACCTGTCCTACCGGCGCGCTCGCCGACCGCAAGGCGCTCGCGCACGCGCACCGTCCGGAGCCGATCCAGGCCACGGCCTCGGTCTGCTCGTACTGCGGCGTCGGCTGTTCGCTGGAGATCCTGAGCAAGGGCGAGACGATCGTCGGCGTGCGCCCTGGCCGCGACGGGAAGGCGAACCGCGGCGCGCTCTGCATCAAGGGACAGTTCGCGTTCGACTGGGTCCAGCATCCGGAGCGCCTGAAGGCGCCGATGATCCGCGCGAGCGACGGCAAGCTGCAGGCGGTCTCCTGGGACACGGCGCTCGACGCGGCAGCGGCCGGGTTCAAGCGGGCCCTCGAGGCGCACGGGGCGAGCTCGATCTTCGCGATCGCCTCGGGCCGGGCCCCGAGCGAGGCCGCCTACAGCGTGCAGAAGTTCATCCGCGCCGGCTTCGGCACGCACCATGTAGACCACTGTCAACGAGCTTGACACGCCCCCACGGTGGCCGGTCTGGCCGCCTTGATCGGACGCGGTGCGATGTCGAACCCGCTCGACGACCTCGAGCTGCCCGACGTCTTGTTCTGCATCGGCACGAACATGACCGAGTGCCACCCGGTCGCGGCGACGCGCTTGATGCGCGCCCTCGACAAGGGCGCCAGGCTGATCGTCGCCGACCCACGCCACATCCGCCTGGCCGAGCGCGCGCATCTGGTGCTGCCGCTCCGGGTCGGCACCGACGTCGCGCTGATCTCGGCGATGGCGCACGTGATCGTGCGCGACGGCCTCGTGAACCAGGAGTTCATCGCCCAACGCACGCAGGGCTACGAACAGCTCGCCGAGCACCTGCGCCCCATGACTCCGCAATGGGCGCAGCAGATCACCGGCGTCCGCGCCGCGGACATCGAGCAGGCCGCGCGCTGGTACGCGCAGGCCAAGGACGGCGCGATCTACTACACGCTCGGAATCACCGAGCACCAGGCCGGCGTCGACAACGTGCAGTCGCTCTGCAACCTCGCGCTGCTGACCGGCCACATCGGCAGGCACGGCACGGGCATCAACCCGCTGCGCGGCCAGAACAACGTGCAGGGCGCCGGCGACATGGGCGCGGTGCCGACCAGCTTCCCCGGCTACCAGAAGGTCGGTGACGACGCGGCGCGCGCGCGCTTCGAGCAGGCCTACGGCCGCAAGCTGCCGAACGTGAAGGGACCGACCAAGGTCGGCGCCATGGAGCTGGCGCTCGAAGGCAAGCTCAAGGCGATGCTGATCGACGGCGAGAACACGCTGCAGACCGACGAGAACCGCACGCTGACCGAGCAGGCCCTCGCGAACCTCGACCACCTCGTCGTGATCGACATCTTCCCGAGTGAGACCACCAAGCTCGCGCATGTCGTGCTGCCGGCCACGTCCTGGGGCGAGACCGACGGCACCTGCGTGAACACCGAGCGCCGCGTGCAACGCCTGCGCCGCGCGGTCGCGCCGCAGGGCGAGGCCAGACCCGACTGGTGGATCGTGTGCCAGATCGCGCAGCGTCTGGGCTTCCGTGGCTTCGACTTCGCGGGGCCGCACGAGATCTTCGCCGAGGTCGCGGGGCTCTCACCGATCTACAAGGGCCTGACCTGGGAACGCGTCGACGAGGCGATCCAGTGGCCGGTGCCCGAAGCCGGGCACCCGGGCACCGAGGTGTTGCACGAGGGCACGTTCATCAACGGCCGCGGCCTGTTCCAGCGCGTGCACTTCAAGGAGCCGCCCGAGGTGGTCAATGCGCACTATCCGCTCTGGTTGACGACCGGCCGCCGGCTGCAGAGCTACCACAGCCACACGATGACCGGGCGCTCGGCGGGCATCGACAAGCTGCTGGCCGGGGAGACGCTCGAGATGCACCCTGCCGACCTCGCGACCTACGGCCTGCGCGACGGCGGACGCTGCCGGATCACGAGTCCACGCGGTTCGCTGATCATGCAGGTCGCGGCCACCGAGCGCTCGCCGCGCGGCACGGTGTTCACCTCGTTCGCGTTCGCCGACACGCCGGTCAACGTGCTGACCGGCAGCGGCCACGATCCGGTCACCGAGACCAGCGAGATGAAGGTCAGCATCGTCCGCGTCGAGCCGGTGGACGGCAGCGGATGAACCAGGCCGGCGATCACGAGGGGGCCCTGCGCCGCGTGCTCGCCGACGGCCACGAGGACCGGCTCGTGCGCGAGGAGCCGCTGCGCATCCTCGTGCACGGCGAGCCGCTGCTGACCATGCGCACGCCCGGCCACGACCAGGATCTCGCGCTCGGCTTCCTGCTCGCCGA
>CAZSKV010000357.1:0-2367 GCA_964607495.1 uncultured candidatus Brocadiaceae bacterium | reverse complement strand
CACCTGCCGACGCAGCGGACGGAGTGCACGCTCGACGAAGAGGCTCGGCGTTGCCCCGAATGCAGCGAGACGCGCCATGAGATCGGCGAGACCGTCAGCAATCTGCTGGAGCGGATCGAGTTCACCTACGTGCACGAGATCGCGTGCAAGAAGTACGCGTGCCGCAAGTGCCAGGGCCATGTGGTGGTTGCTCCGTAACTGTCCTGGCAACCGCATCTGGCGGCGGCAGGCGCAGCGTGCACGCCCACCTGCAGTGGGTCATTGCGCGGAACCGATGCCGCCTTTTCACTGCGCCTGGATACGCTCGGCGAGCCTCCCCTCACCTCAACCTGCGGAGATCCGTCCATGCTCGTCCCCTCGTCCTATCACTTGGACCACGCCCTGCGTGCCCTCGCAGCCATCACGGCCCTCTCTCTGGCCGCGCCCGGCCAGCAGGCCGATTCCCTGGCGCGGGCCAGCAATCTGCTGGAGGCGCAGCCGCTCCGCTTCGTGCCCAATGTGGGCCAGTGGGACTCACCCGAGCTCTATCGAGCCAGGAGTGGCGGCCTGCACTTCTTTCTCGAGCGCCGTGGCTGGTCGTTCTGGATGCTCGAGTCGCCAGATTCCACGTCCGGCTCGCGATCACCTTTGCGGACGGGCATGCCGGCGGCGGAGCAGCCGCTCAAGGCGGTGGCCGTGCGGATGACCTTCGAGGGTGGCAATGAGACCGTGTCGGTGCAGGCCGGCAAGCAGCTCACTGGCCTGACGAGCTACTTCGTGGGCGGCGGCTCACGAGCATCGCGTCCGCGCGTGCCGTCCTACGCCTCGGTCACGTATTCGGCGGTCTATCCCGGCATCGACGTCTGCGTTCGCGATGGTGACCAACGCTTCGAGTACGACCTGCTGCTCGCCCCTGGCGCCGACCTCGAGCAGGTGCGGGTCAAGGTCGCGGGGGCCAAGACCCTGCGCATCGACTCCACCGGCGCGCTCCTCCTGGAAACCGAGTTCGGCACCGTGCAGCAGGCGCAACCGCAGACCTGGATGGTCGCCAAGGATGGCAGCCGGCGACCGCTCGCGTGCCGGTACGTGCTGCATGATCGCGAGAGTTTCGGCTTCGCCGCACCGCAGCGCGATGCGTCCCTGCCCATGGTTGTCGATCCGCAGTTGCTCTACTCGACCTTCCTGGGGGGCTTCTCGGGTGATGGCCCGAACTACATCCGGCAGGATGCCAATGGCCGGATCCTGATTGGTGGCTGGACTCAATCGACGAACTTCCCGATCAAGGCGGGTTCGCTGTGGACGACGTTCCGGGGTGGTACCCAAGACGGATTCATCACTTGCCTGGACCCCGCGCAGCCACCAGTCAGCCAGGTGGTCTTCTCCACCTACATCGGTGGCAGCGACCAGGACGCTGTGGTGGACTTCCGGTTCATGGCTGGTGGTGCGGTCGCCTTCGCGGGCGTCACGAGGAGCGTGGGTCTGCCGACCACGACCGGCGCCGTGCAGCCGGCACTTGCGGGTGGACAGGATGGGTTCATGGGCCTGCTCGCTCCGACGGGTACGACGCTTCTCGGCCTGACCTATCATGGTGGAAGCCTCGATGACTTCCTTGATGGCCTGGCGGTCGCCGCGAACGGCAATTGCGTGGTAACGGGAGGGACCCGATCGTCGGACTTCCCGGTCTCGCCCAATGCCTTCCAGGCCCAGCTCAAGGGCACGCAGGATGGGTTCATCAGCGAGCTATCGCCGACTGGAACCGCGCTGGTCTATTCCACCTACCTGGGTGGCAGCCTTCGCGACTCCCTTGGCTGGGGTCATGTCGACGCTGGCGGTCTGACGGTCCACGCACAGGTGGAATCGACTGACTTCCCGGTGACCGCAGGGGCCTTCGACACGACGCACAATGGTGGCGCCTACTGGGGCCAAGATGTGGTCGTGCTACGTTGGAACCATTGGCTGTATCCGGCTCAGCCGCTGCGCTACAGCACCTTCCTCGGCGGCAGCAGTGACGAGTTTCCCTATCAGGTGTACCCTGCCGGCAACGGACAGATCGTCGTCACCGGCACGACTGCCTCCACGAATTTCCCGACCACGGCAGGCACCTACTCACCTACCTTCAACGGGGGGGCAACCTCGAATGCGAACCTGGTGGCCGGCGACGCATTCGTGCTCCGCCTCGATCCGCAGGGCCAGGGAGCGCAGGATCTCGTGTTCAGCACCCATATCGGGGGCCCTGGGCCGGACCAAGGCCTCGGCAGCTGTGTCGACAGTGACGGCGTGATCACGCTGGTCGGCTGGACGCAGACCAATACGGGCCTGCCCTTCCCGACGACCCCCGGGGCGCTGCGCCGGACGTTCCAGCGCAACGAAGGCTATGTCGCCCGCCTG
>CAZSKV010000356.1:0-5333 GCA_964607495.1 uncultured candidatus Brocadiaceae bacterium | reverse complement strand
CGCCGACGCCGGTGCCGAGCCGGACGAGTTGGGGAAGCTCGAGGCAGGGCTCAACCGCCTGACCTGGAACCTGCGCTACCCCGGTGCGAAGCGCGTGCCGGGGATGGTGCTCTGGGGCGGCGGTCTGCAGGGGCCGCGCGCGGTCCCCGGCGCCTACCGCGCGGTGCTCGAGGCCGGCGGGCAGTCGCTCACGGTCCCGTTCCACGTGATCCCCGATCCGCGCGCCAAGGCGAAGCCGGCCGACTACCAGGCCCAGTTCGAGTTCCTGGGCGAGGCCAGCGACAAGCTCAGCGAGTGCCACACGGCGATCCTCGCGATCCGTGACCTGCGCGCGCAGCTCAGCGAGTTCGCCAGGCGCCATCCGGAGCACAAGCCCCTGCTCGAGGCCGGCAAGGCGATCGAGCTGCAGATCACGGCGATCGAAGAGGCCCTCTACCAGACCAAGGTGCAGAGCCCCCAGGACGTGTTGAACCACCCGATCCGCCTGAACAACCGCCTGAGCCAGCTCGCGGGCATGGTCGCCAGCGCCGAGGACCGGCCCACCGACCAGGCGGTCCAGGTGAAGACCGAGCTCTGTACCGCGATCGACGCCGAGCTCGCGAAGTGGCAGCGCATCCGCCAGGAGGACCTCGCCGCACTCAACCAGCAGATCCAATCGGCAGCGGTGCCGCGGATCGTCGTCAAGTAGGCTCTGGGCTCCATGACCCAGGAACCCGAGATCCACAACATGGCGGTGTTCTGTGACTTCGAGAACATCGCGATCGGCGTCGCCGACGCCAAGTACGCGAAGTTCGACATCGACAAGGTGCTCGACCGTCTGCTGCTCAAGGGCAGCATCGTGGTCAAGAAGGCCTACTGCGACTGGGAGCGCTACAAGAGCTTCAAGGCCGTCATGCACGAGGCGGCGTTCGAGATGATCGAGATCCCGCACGTGCGGATGTCAGGCAAGAACTCGGCCGACATCCGGCTCGTGGTCGACGCGCTGGATCTCTCCTACACGAAGTCGCACGTCGACACCTTCGTGATCATCAGTGGCGACTCGGACTTCTCGCCGCTGGTCAGCAAGCTGCGCGAGAACAACAAGACCGTGATCGGCATCGGCGTGAAGAACTCGAGTTCCGACCTGCTGATCGCCAACTGCGACGAGTTCATCTACTACGACGATCTCGTGCGCGAGAAGCCGGCCCGCAAGAGCGTCGCCCCCAAGCCGAACCCCGCGCGGCCGGCGGCGCCCGCCCGCGCGGCCGACGACCGCAAGCTCGAAGCGATCGACCTGATCCTCGAGACGATCGAGGCGATGGCCAGCGAACGGGGCGCGGACGAGAAGATCTGGGGCTCCGCGGTCAAGCAGGCGCTGAAACGCCGCAAGCCGGGCTTCAACGAGGCCTATTACGGGTTCCGCTCGTTCCGCGAGCTGCTCGAGGAGGCGGAGGCGCGGCGGATGCTGCACCTGGAGCCGGACGAGAAGTCCGGAGGCTACGTGATCCGGATGCTCGAGCGCGGCGAGTGAGACGGAGGGCGCCGGTTCAGGGGCCTGGTGGGCACGAGCTCGCGTAGAGCTGCAGCTCCGGCTGCCCCGGCGCCAGGCTGACCATGCGTTCGTATTCCATCCCGAGCTTGCGCAGCACCCGGATCGAGCGCGCGTTGTCCGGCGCGACGATCGCGACGATGCGGCGCAGGCCGAGGGCGGCATGCCCGTGCGCGAGCACCGCGGCCGCGGCTTCGTGCGCGTGGCCAACGCCGCGGTACTGCGGCAGGTAGGCGAAGCCGAGGTCCGCGGCGTCCAGCCCCGGCCGGCGCAACAGGCCACAGAGGCCGAGCGGCACCCGATCCACCGTGCGCACGACCAGCCACAGGCCGAAGCCCAAGCGCGCGTAGCTCGCGAGCGGACCCTCCAGCAGGTAGCGCCTGGCGTCGGCGAGCGTGCGCACACCGCGGTCGCCGATGTGGCGCACGAACTCCGGGTCGTTCAGCACTGCGAGGACGAACGGGCTGTCCTCGAGGTCGAGGCGGCGCAGGGTCAGGCGCGCGGTCGTGAGCACCTCGGACGGGACGGCCATCGGCGGTGGCTCAGGTCTCGATCTGGCTGCGCGCGAAGCGCTGGAAGTTGCGGCGCACGCTGCCGGCCGGCAGGCGGGCGGCGATCGTGTCGACCATGTGCTGCGCGCGCTTGGCCCTGCCGGTCGCGACCAGGAGGCGCAGCGCGATCGGCAGCGGCAGCGTGACCTCGCGATCGATCGCGCGCGCCTGCGTGAGCAGCGCATCGGCGCGGCTCGCGTCGCCGCCGGCGCGGGCCTCGCCCGCCTGCACGAGCAGCCAGTTCACGCGCAGGAACGGCAGGTCGAGCGTCGCGACGGCCTCGTCGATGCCGCGCATGCTCACGCCGAGGGCGTGCAGGGCGATCATCGCCTGGGCGCGGGTCACCGGATCCGTCGTGCGGCTGGCGCCGGCATAGGCGTCGCGCAGGCAGTCGATCGCCGGCTCGCGCTCTCCCTGCAGCGCGTGCACCTCGCCCCGGGAGAGCCGAGCGCGTGCGTGCAGGCGCAGGTTGCCCTGGCGGCGCGCGCGCTCGAGCGCGAGGTCGAGCTCGGCGGCGGCCTCGGGCAGGTCGCCGAGCAGTTGCAGCAGGTGACCGCGGTGCAGGTGCAGGCGCAGCCAGCCGGTCTGATCGGAGGTGGCCTCGATCTGGCGCTGCGCGCGCTCGAGCGCCTTCTGCGCGGGCACGAAGTGCGAGCGCAGCGCCTCGATGCGCGCGAGGTCGATCAGCACGTGCGCGCGATACGGGTGCTGGGCGGGCAGCCGGTGCAGGGCCTCGCGCGTGAGCTTGCTGCCCTGCAGCGACTGGCCGAGGTAGCCGAGCACCCGCGCATGGATGTCGAGGGCCTTGGCGGCCACGACCCTGCTGGCTTCGTCCTCGCGCGAGGCCACCAGGTTCTCGGCGATGGCCAGCAGCGGCAGCACTTCGCTGAAGCGCGCACTGGCCTGCAGCTGCGCGGCTTCGCCGACCAGGGCCTGGGCCTCGCCGGCCGGATCCTGCAGGTGCCGCGCGAGCAGCCGCGCGCGCCGGAACGCGCGCCGCGCCTCGCTGCCGAGGTCGGCGTTCGCGTGGGCGGCGCCGGCGAGCAGCAGGTAGCGCCGGCGATGGCCGAGGTTCTCGTGCGTGCGTGGCAGCGCGTTCAGGTGCAGGCGCAGGCGCGCGCAGACCCGCAGCGCGCGCTGCCGCGAGCCCGCGTGCACGAGTTCCTCGAGGCCCTGCAGGAGCGGCACGAGGCAGGCGAGGTGCTCGCCGGCGCGCGAGAGGTGCATGCCGACCTCGAAGGGCGGCGCGTTGCGGTCCTCGAGCGTCCACGCGGCGAGCCGGTGCAGGCGGCGGCGGATCGGCGGCTCGACGACCTCGCCGACCGCGAGCCGGAAGTCGCGATGGCGGAACGCGACCTGGCCGCCTTCGGCGCGCAGGATGCGGCCCTGGAACGCCGACAGCGCCTCGAGCACCGCCAGCTCGTGCTGGCCGGTCAGGGCGCAGAGATCCGCGAGCGGGAACGCGTCGCCGAGCACCGCCGCGGCCGCGAGCACGTGCTGCTGTTCGGGCGGGAAGGCGCGCACGCGTTCGCGCAGGCGGTGCAGGAGCGGCGCGGCGGGGCGGATCTCGCTGACCTGGATCGCGTGGTACTGCCCAGGCTCACCCTGCAGCTGCCCGTGCAGCGCGAGGTCCTCGAGCGCCTCGAGCAGGTTGCCGGGGCTGCCCGCGAGGACCCGGTGCGTGGTCTCGAGCATCGCGGCGGGCGCCTCGCCGTGGCGGAAGAGCGCGCTGCCGAACGCGAGGAACTCCGGGAGCGGCAGGCCGGCGAGCTGCAGCGTCTCGTGCGCGAAGGGCTTCGTGCCCTCCTCGACGCCGGTCACGAGCAGCAGCAGCAGCCGGTGCTGGCCGACCTCGTCGAGCAGGCGTTCGAGCACCTTCTTGCCGGTCGTGTCCAGGCGCTCGGGCCGATCGATGCGCAGGATCAGGCAGCGCCCGAGCAGCAGCGTCGCGAGCAGACCCTGCACCAGCAGTTCGGCGCGCGATTCCGGCGAGTCGCCGGCCTCGGTGCCGCAGACCAGCGCCGCGAGCTGCTGCGCCGCCTTGCCCTCGAGCGCGCTCTCGGTCTTGATGCGCGTCAGCAGGCGCGCCTGCAGTTGCGGCGACCCGGCGGCGTCGCCGCGCAGGAACCAGTCGAGCACCATCGCCGGGAACGGCGCGCCGATCGTGCTGCCGGCGCGGGCCTCGCCGCCGAAGAACACCAGGTCCTCGCGCCTGCCGAGCCAGCGGTCGAGGCACTCGTCGAGCAGCCGGCGCCGGCCGATGCCCTCGGGGCCGCAGAGGCGGATCGCGGTGCCCTTGCCGCTCAGGGCCTGGCGCAGGTTCTGCTCGAGCACGGCGATCTCGTCCCTGCGGCCATGGAACGGCGTCGGCGCGAAGCGGCGCTGGGCCCGCAGGCGGCGGCGCGAGGCCAGCACCGGCGCCTGCTTCTCGTGCCGTTGCCAGAACGGCGAGTTCTCGCCGCGCTCGAGCGTGGTCGCGAGCTCGGCGGCGCTCCTGGTGCGTTTGCCGGGGTCCTTGGCCAGCAGATCGAGGACCACGCGTTCGAGGAATGCCGAGATCCGCGGCTGCAGGTGCGAGGGCGGCGTCGGCTCGGTCTCGAGGTGGGCGTGCAGCAGCTCGTCGGCGGGCATGTCGGGGCGCGCGAACGGATGCCGCCCGGTCACCACCTCGTAGAGCACGAGGCCGAGCGCGTAGAGGTCGGCCTGCAGGCTCGCCGGCCGGCCGCGCAGGACTTCGGGCGCGGCGTAGGCGAGGCTGCCGAAGAAGCCGCCGCTCGACGGGGCCCCCGCGGCGCCGTCCACGCGCGCGAGGCCGAGGTCCATCAGCTTGACCTGGCCCTCGGGCGTGAGCACCAGGTTCTCGGGCTTCAGGTCGCGGTGGACGATGCCCTCGCGATGCAGCGCGTGCAGCCCGAGGGCCGTGTCCTTGCCGATGCGGCGCGCCAGGTCCTCGACCGCGGGGCCGGCCTCGTGCAGGAAGCGGCGCAGCGTGCGCCCGTGCACGCGTTCCATCACCAGGTAGCTGAGCTCGAGGCCGAGCACAGGGACGGTCTCGACGGCGTAGATGCGGACCACGTTCGGGCTCGTGATGCTGCGCCCGAGCTCGCCCTCGTGCTGCAGCTGCTGCCTGGCCTTGGGGTCGTGCAGCAGGTCCTGGCGCAGGAACTTGATCGCGACCTCCGAGCCGGCCGGCAGGTCGGCGAGCTCCTTGCGCGTGCGGGCGAGGAACACCGTGCCGGACGCGCCGCTGCCGA
>CAZSKV010000355.1:0-4304 GCA_964607495.1 uncultured candidatus Brocadiaceae bacterium | reverse complement strand
GGGCGATCGTGTTCCCCGCCTTCTACGCCGTCAAACGCCGCAACCGTCGCCGGCTACGCCTGCCCACCGAGCAGAAGGCGGAACTCGTGCGCAAAATGATGCGCGCGACGCGGCGTAGCCGGCTCATGGAGATCGCAATGGGCGTCGAACTCTTTCTTGGCCGGTGGATCGCGTACCCAGCGGGCATCCGGTGCGTAGTCGTTCTTCGGAAGGAGTAGCAGGTCAGGTTGGTGGAGGCGACTGGCCCGGCGTGAGCAATCGTCGTTCCACACTCGGAGCAGTGTTTCCGGTTCTGCCTCGCCCGGGGCGAGATCCGCTGCCGATGCTGGGTCAGATCACATAGTCGGCCGCGCCCGGGTCGACGTTGTAGTACTTGATGCGCATGCGGCTGACCTTGTGCGTGATCGGATCGAAGACCGAGAGCTCGTCCAGATCCCGCCCGTAGACGTGCAGCGAGATCGCCGGGGCGCGGCTGACGTTCCGGATCGAGTGGATCTCCTCGTAGGGCGGGAGCACGTAGCCGGTCTCCATGTGGTCGACCACGACCGTCGACGTCTCCTTCAGTTCGGCATGGTCGCGGCGGGAGCCGTCGTCGAGGCGGGAGTAGTTCACGACCTCGAGCTGGCCGAGCACCATGCCCATCACGCCCCAGCACTCGTGGTCGTGGATCGGCGTGCCCTGGCCCGGCAGCCAGACGAGGGAGAGCACGACGAAGCGATTCTTGCGGTCGCGGTGCAGCAGATAGCGGGCGTAGCGGTCCGGCAGCGGATGCCGGAACTCCGGCGCGAGCCAGCTCGTGTCCGTGAGCAGCTTCGCGCAGAGCCTGCTGGTTTCCTCGACCTTGACCGGCATCGCCGGGCAACGGTCGTGCAGGGCCTCCAGGTCGCTCACGAAGCGGGGCAGGTCGTAGATCGTGCTCTTCATGCGGGAAGTTTCTGCTTGGCTGGCGGTCGAAGACGCACCATTCTGCCGGCCCCCAGGGGCGAGACCACCCCAGGGCCGCATCGCGCGTCATGTCCAGGCTCCAGATCGTCCTTCTTTCCGCGGTATCGCTGGCTCTTGGCGGCTGTGGCTCCGAACGTGACGTCCTCCAGGAGAGCGAGAGCTTCCGGGCGGCCGCGAACTACTTCCAGGCCTACAAGAACCTCGAAGCCCTGCGCGCGCAGCACCCCGGCGACGAGCGGATCGAGAAGGCGTACTGGGTCGCCCGCCTGGACTACCTGATCGACGTGGGCCGCGATCTGGTGTTCAGCGAGCAGGAGGTGAAGGCGCTCGCGTCCCTCGAATCGGCGCTGGCTCTCGATCCCGAGAACGCGGAAGCCCGGTTCTGGATCGCCTACGCCCGGCGCAAGCTGGCCGCAGACCGGGTGCGCCAGGGGGACGAGGCCCGCGTGACCGGACAGATGGACGCGGCGATGCTCAGCTACAACGAGGCCACGGCATTCGTCCCGGGTTTCCCGGACGCCCTCGAAGGCCTCGGCAAGGTGCGCGCCGAGTTCGAGCGGCGGCGGGACAAGGCTCGCGACCACTACACGCAGGGAGTCCGCGCCCAGTCCGAGCAGAACTTCGACCAGACGCGCTACCACATGATCGAGGCCCTGCGGAACGATCCGGACCTCGAGCTCGCGAAGGCGCGCGGCACCGCGGTCGGGAATCGCCTTGCCGAGCGGCGCTACGAGCTCGCGCGCACCCTCGAGGAGAGCGCGCACTACGGGGCTGCACTCAAGGAGTACCAGGCGGTCGCCGAGGATCTGCCCGGGCTGCCGGACCTGGCGCCGCGCATCGCGCAGATGAAGCTCGAGGTCGAGGCCGAACAGCTGGTGCGGGATGGCGAGAAGCGGGTGTTCCGTGGCGAGTTCGCCGCGGCCCGCGCGGCCCTCGACAAGGCCTACGAGCTCACGATTGGCCAGAAGAAGTTCATCAGCGAGATGCTGGTCCTCGTCAAGGAACGCGAGTTCGACCAGCGCTACCAGCTCGCGAAGGACCTGGAACTCGAGCACAAGTTCGCGGCGGCGGTCACTGCCTACAAGGAGCTCGACCAGAGCTGGCCCGGTCAGAAGGACATCCGCGCGCGGATCAACGATCTCGAGTCCCGGATCGACCTCGCGCAGAAGGCCTACGAGAAGGGACAGGAGGCCGAGAAGGCCGGGGACGTGCGGGCCGCGATCGAGGCCTACCAGGACGCCCTGTTGTTCCATCCGGGCTACCGGGGGCTCGACCACAAGGTCAGCGAGCTGCGGGTCAAGCTGTGATGCACTAGGAGCGCGATGCGGTAGAAGTCGTCCTCGAGACCACTTCCAACCCCCTCGCTGCGTTGCCCGCCCGATCGCTGACAACCCGGTTCCTGTTGACGCTGCTGCTCTCCACGGCGGTGCCGCTGCTCGGGTTCATGTTCTGGGCGCAGGCCGGCATGCGCGAGCGGCTCACTCGCGTCGTCGTCGGGGCGATGCTGCCACAGCACGCCGAAGCCATGGCTGCGCAGATCCGCAGCAAGCTGCGCGAGCTGCGGCAGAGCTGTGGCCTGCTGGTGTCGACGCGCGAGGCCGAGCACGCCCTCGGCGGGGCGGCGCAGGAGTTCGAGGACCAGGCAGCCAAGCTGCAGGGCTTCCACGAGGACTTCCAGCTCGTGCTGGTCGCCGACACAGCGGGGCGGATCGTCGCCAAGAAGCTCGCGTCGGCGTTCGAACGCGAGGCGTTCGGGGACCGCCTGCCGGTCGATGATCTCGCGACCGTTGCGACCCAGCCCTGGTTCGTCGACATGGCGCGCAACGAGCTCACTGCCGAGGTGTGGGTCGACCGGCATCGCTCGCCGCTCGTGCACCGGACGCCGGCGCGCACCAGCCAGAATCCGCCGGACTACGCCCTCGGCCTCGCGCTCCGGATCGACCGCGGCGGTGGCACGACCGGCGTGTTCTACGCGTTGCTCTCGTGGTCGCGCATGCAGGCGATCGTCGATGCCGGGCAGCAGCGGCTGCGGGGCGATGGGCACGGCACCGCCGAGGTCGCGCTGGTGGACGCGGCGGGGCAGGTGCTCGCGCACGGGGATCGCGGGCAGTACGGCAGGACCCTCGCGCCGGCAGCGGCGCGCGGATTGCTCTCGGCCGCGGCGGCAGTCCCCGAGCTGCCCCCAGGCTGGAACTGGAACATCGCGGTCGAGGGCGCTCCCGCGGATCTGCTCGCGGCAGCGGACGCCTTGCAACGCGAATTGCTGCTCGCGGTCGGGGCCGTGATCGTGATCGTGCTCGCCTGGTCGCTCTTCGCGGCGCGCACGATCGTCAGACCCGTGCGCACGCTGCGCGACGCGACGCTGCAGGTCGCGCGCGGCGAACTCGACGTCAGCGTGCCCGAGCGCGGCGGCGAAGAGCTCGCCGCGCTGGCGCGCACCTTCAACCAGATGGCCAGGGACCTGGCCGACGGCCGCAAGCAGCTGGCCAAGGCCGAACGCGAAGCGGCATGGGCGGAGATGGCGCGCCAGGTCGCGCACGAGATCAAGAACCCGCTCACCCCGATGCGGATGAGCGCGCAGACCTACCTGCGCAAGAAGAGCGACGAATCCGCCGAGCGCCTGGCCAGGACCGTCGTCGAGCAGACCGACACGCTCGCGCGCATCGCCAACGACTTCCGGCACTTCGCGGCCCCGACCGGCCCCAGCAAGCAGCGGCTCGCGGGTGACGAACTGCTGGCCGCGGCCGAACAGCTCTTTGCCGGCGAGGCTGCCGAGCGCAGCCTCACGTTGCTGGTCGAGCCCGGGGCCGCCGGCACCCGGATCGAAGTCGATCGCCAGGATCTGCAGCGCGTGGTCACCAACCTGCTGCGGAACGCGTTCGAGGCCTGCGGTCCCGGCGGCCGGATCGAGCTGCGGTCGGAGCGCGATGCGGATCGCTTCGTGCTGCGCGTGATCGACGACGGGCCGGGCGTGACCACCGAGGCGCGCGCGCGGCTCTTCGAACCGAACTTCACGACCAAGTCGGCTGGAACCGGGCTCGGCCTCGCGTTGTGCAAGCGGATCGTCGAGAGCTGGCAGGGCACGATCGAGCTCGAGAGCTCGGTGCCCGGCCGGACCGTGTTCCGGGTCGGCATCCCGGTGGTCGCCGCAGAGTGCCGATAGAAGTCACCCCGATGTCCACGAGGCGAAGTCCCGACCCCGAGTCCGCGCGCCTGGCCGCGGATGCGGCGCGCACGCACAATTGGAAGCGCTGGGGCCCGTACCTCGCCGAACGGCAGTGGGGAACGGTCCGCGAGGACTACTCGCCCGACGGCTCCGCGTGGGACTACTTCCCCCACGAACACGCCCGCAGCCGCGC
>CAZSKV010000354.1:0-1883 GCA_964607495.1 uncultured candidatus Brocadiaceae bacterium | reverse complement strand
GACTTGGCGTCGTACCCGTTCGGCTGGACCGGCTTCCGCGTGCAGCAGATCGTGCGCAGCGCGTCGATCGCGCAGAGTCTCGCGATCATCAACGGCATCTCCTACCGCGCCGACAACGACAACTCGGGCACCAAGCCAGCCGTCACGTTCCCGAACCTGACGCTCTCCCTGGGTCCGACCACGCATACGCCGGAGTCGATGACGACCACCTATGCGAACAACATCACCAGCCCGCTGACGCAGGTCTTCTCCGGGCCGCTCTCGCTGCCGGCGTACACCTCGACCAGCGGTGGCGTCGCCCCGTGGGCGCAGATCGCGATCTCGACCCCCTTCAGCTACGCGACCAGCCAGGGCAACCTGCTGATCGACATCACCGCGCCGGTCGCCAGCCCGGTGACCACGAGCTACACGATCGACTGCGCGCTGCCCGGTGGCACGTGGTCGAGCTTCGGCAAGGCCGGCAGCAACAGCACCAACGACGGCGTCAACCTGACCGCCGCGGGCAACGGCACCCAGGGCCGCTTCTCCGGCGTGGTCCCGGGCGGCACGGCCACGATCCTGGTCGCCTCGATGTTCCAGGCCTGGAGCGGCGTGATGGTGTTCGGCATCAGCGAGCAGAAGCCTCCGTTCGACCTGGCCCCGTTCGGCGCACCCGGCCAGTCCCTCTACGTCTGGCCGGTGGTCACGGCGCCGTTCACGCTGCAGGCCTTCGGCTTCCAGTATCGCGCCACCTTCCCGGTCGCGATCCCGGCCGGCACGACCGGTGCCCAGCTCTTCAGCCAGGCCGTGCTCAGCGACCCCACCAACAACACGCTCGGCGTGGCGGTGACCGCCGCGCAGAAGCTGACGGTCGGCGAGCCGCTGCCGCATCCGGTCCAGCAGCTCCAGAACAAGGACTACACGGCGACGACGGGCACGTTCCAGTACGGGACGAGCAACCTGCTCGGCGGCGCGGTGGTGCGGATCTCCGGCGTCCTGCAGTGAGCGGCAGCAGGCCGGACTGAAACCCTCGGAGTGTGTGACGCGCGGGCGCCTTCTGGCGCCCGCGCTCATTTCCGGAACCGCCGCGCGCGCAGGAACGCGAGCACCTGGGTGATCGCCGCGTCGCGGAACGACAAGAAGGTGTGCTGCAGCGGCAGCACGATCTCGTCGGCAGCGCCGGGCAGGCGCGCCTCGGCCACGCCGACGGTGCCGTCGTCGTCCCCCGGGATCTGCCCGTGCCTGCCGTCCGCCGTGCCGACCCCGCCGATCACGAGGCCGAACGGGCAGGATGGTGGCCGGAGTTGCTGCCAGAACGGATGCGAGGGGGAGAGCTGGACCGCGGCCTGATCGCCCATGAAGAGCTGGAACAGCCACCACTCGCGGCGCAGGTCGCACAGGGTCGCCCCATGTTGCGGCGTACCGAGGAACACGACGCAGGCCGCGGGCCGGGCCCCCTGCTGCTGCAGGTACTGGCGGATCACCAGGCCGCCCATCGAATGGCCGACGAAGCTCAGCTCGAGCCGCGCCAGGTCGCGGCCGGCGAGCGCCGCTTCGAGCGTGTCGTGCAGGCGCTGCGCGTGCACCTGGATCGTCGCGGCCGTGCTCGGGTAGGAGACGTTCAACACCTCGTAGCCGTGGTCGCGGAGCGCGCGCTCGAGCTTCCACAGCGAACCGGCCGAGCGCCAGAGTCCGTGCTGCAGCACGACCAGCCGCTGCCGGCCGTCGCGCGCGGCCTCGAGGTTGGGATCGTGCGCGAACGATGCGCAGTTCATCGCGTAGTCGACGGGTGTGGACGGGTTCATCCAGCCGAAGCTGACCGGCAGCAGGTAGACGCCCGCGAGGGCGGCGCCGCAGCGCAACCAGCGCCGGCGCTTCATCCGTGCAGCCGTGGTGCCGGATGC
>CAZSKV010000353.1:0-16511 GCA_964607495.1 uncultured candidatus Brocadiaceae bacterium | reverse complement strand
CCGTGAGCGGCGCACGGCCTTGCACACGGCTTCGACTGCGCGGTCCTGGTGGATCACCTCGCGCTTGAGCTCGTCACCCATGTGCAGCAGGCGGTCGGCTTCGGCCTGGTCGAGCCGGTTCAGCGGAATCCCGGTCATCTTCGACACGGTCTCGGCGATCACGTCCTCGTCGACGACACCGCCGACCTCGCGCGATGCCTCTTTCTCGCGCCATTCCTTCTGGATCTGCTCCTTCTTCTTCTGCAGCTGGTAGGCCTTGTCGCGCAGATCGGCGGCGCGCTCGAAATCCTGCGCGGCGACCGCCTCCTCCTTCTCCTTGTTCAGGCGTGAGACCTCGCGGTCCATGTCCTGCAGGTCCGGCGGCCGGGTCATCGAACGGATGCGGACCCGCGCTCCGGCCTCGTCGATCACGTCGATCGCCTTGTCGGGCAGGAAGCGGCCGTTGATGTAGCGCGAGCTGAGCTCGACCGCCGACTCGAGCGCGCCTTCGGTGTAGGCGACGCGGTGGTGGGCCTCGTACTTGTCGCGCAGGCCGCGCAGGATCTCGATCGTCTGCTCCTTGGACGGCGGTTCGACGTGCACGGTCTGGAAACGGCGCTCGAGCGCGCCGTCCTTCTCGATGTACTTGCGGTACTCGTCGAGCGTCGTCGCGCCGATGCACTGCACCTCGCCGCGCGACAGCGCCGGCTTGAGCACGTTGCTCGCGTCGATCGCGCCCTCGGCGCCGCCGGCGCCGACCAGGGTGTGCAGCTCGTCGATGAACAGGATCACGTCGCGCGCGCGGCGGACCTCGGTCATCACGGCCTTGATGCGCTCCTCGAACTGGCCGCGGTACTTGGTGCCCGCGACCATCATCGCCAGGTCGAGAACGACGAGGCGCTTCCGGCGCAGGATCTCGGGCACGTCGCCCTTGATGATCTTCTGGGCCAGGCCCTCGACGATCGCGGTCTTGCCGACGCCGGCCTCGCCGAGCAGCACCGGGTTGTTCTTCGTGCGGCGGGACAGGATCTGGATCACGCGCTCGATCTCGTTCGCGCGGCCGATCACCGGGTCGAGCTTGCCCTCGCGCGCGTGTTCGGTCAGGTCGCGCCCGAAGCTGTCGAGCGCCGGAGTCTTGCTCTTGCTGTTGCCCTGCGGCGCACTGCCGCTCTGGGGCTGGCTCTGACCCTCCTGGCTCTCGGCTTCCTCCTCGTTGCCGCCTTCCGAGGCGCCGAGGAAGTCGAGCACCTCCTCGCGCACGTCCTCGAGCTTCACGCCGAGGTTCATCAGCACCTGGGCCGCGATCCCTTCGTTCTCCTTGATCAGGCCGAGCAGCAGGTGCTCGGTGCCGATGTAGTTGTGCGAGAGCTGGCTCGCCTCCTCCATCGACAGCTCGAGGACCTTCTTGGCCCGCGGCGTGAACGGCAGCTGGCCCATGGTGACCATCGAGGGGCCGGTCTTGACGATCTTCTCGACCTCGTGCCGGATCTTCTCGAGGTCGACGTTCATGTTCTTCAGCACGTTGGCTGCGACCCCGCTGCCCTCCTGGATCAGGCCGAGCAGGATGTGCTCCGTGCCGATGTACTCGTGGTTGAACTTCTGGGCTTCCTGCCGCGCGAAGGACATCACTTTCTTGGCACGGTCGGTGAAACGGTCAAACATGCGGTTGCTCCGGGCCCGGGGATCGGGCTGGTCGAGTGTTCTCTCGGCGTAGATCGGCTGGATTCCAAGGACGATTTACTTGGTTCGTGGATCGTCGATGGGACTGTCCGAGGGTCGGCATCTGGGTGAATGTGGGCTTTTACGACGCCACGCGAGGACGGCCAAATCCGCCGGTCTCGGCGCGGCGCAGTTCTGTTTGCAACGGCCGTGCCGTATGGCCCGGCGGCGACCCCGCGCACCTCGCGGCACGCACTCAGGTCCTGCCGATCAGTTGCCGCATCAGCGTGGCCCGGCGCTGGTCGCGCTCCTGGGGCGAGAGCTTCTCCATCGACAGGCGCTGCAAGTGGGCGGGTTGGCAGAGCAGGAGCGCCCGGTTGATCTGCGGAATTTCGAGCTGCGGCAGCATCTGCTGCTGCACGCCGAAGCGCACCGCGGACAGGCAGTTCAGCGCCTCCTCGCTCGAGAGCACGTGCGCCCGTTCGAGGGTGCCCAGGGCCCGGTGGATCCGGTCCAGGGTCCGCGCCCGAGGCTCGCCCTTGAGCAGGGCCTCGCGCACCTCACGTTCCCAGGAGATCAGGCGGTCGACCGCGGTGGCCACGTCCTGCAGGATCTGCTCCTCGGAGCGGCCGAGCGTGACCTGGTTGCTGACCTGGTAGAAGTCGCCGAGCGCGCGGCTGCCTTCGCCATAGAGCCCGCGCACCGCGAGGTGGATCTTCTGCACCGTGTTGGTGGCCTTCTCGATCTCCTCGGCCCAGACGAGGCCTGGCAGGTGCAGCATGACCGAGATCCGCAGGCCGGTGCCGGTGTTGGTCGGGCACGCCGTCAGGAACCCGAACTCCTCGGAGAACGCGATCGGCAGCACCGCGATCAGTGCGTCGTCGATGCGCTCGGCGTGCCGGTAGGCCTCGGCGACGCGGAAGCCCGAGGCGAAGACCTGCGTGCGCAGATGGTCCTCCTCGTTGACCATGATCGAGACGCTCTCGCGTTCGTTGACCGCGACGCTGCGGGTGCGGTCCTGCGCCGCGTGCTCGCGGCTGATCAGGTGCCGCTCGACCAGCAGCCGGCGCTCGAGCTCGTCGAGGCTCGCGAGGTCGATCACCTTCAGCGGTTCGTAGAAGTCGGGCTTGGCGAGCTGCGTGCAGACGAGCTTGTTCAGCTCCTTGGCCTCCTCGGCGTCCATGCAGGTCGAGAAGCGGAAGTCGCGCAGGTTGCGCGCGAAGCGCACGCGCGTGCAGATCGCGAGGTCGGCCTGGGGGCCGGTGCCGCGCAGCCACTCCCCGACCTGGAAGCTCTCGGGTGACGAGGCCGGGCGATCAGGATTCTGGCTGGCCATGTCCCGATCCCTCGGCGGATCGGCCGCCGCCTTCGAGCTCCGCGATGCGCAGCTGGTCGCGCAGGCGCGCGGCCTCTTCGTACTTCTCGGACCGGACGGCGGCTGCCAACTTGGTGCGCAGGTCTGCCAGGATGTCGGGTGCCGTCGCCGCGGCAGCGCTCGCGCGGCGGCCGGGGAACCGGCCGCGATGGCTCGTGGCGTCGTGCACGCGCTCGAGCAACGGCAGCAGCGACGCGCGGAACACTTCGTAGCAGCGCGGGCAGCCGAGCCGGCCCCGGACCTTGAAGTCGGCCGCCGAGAGGCGGCAACCCTCGCACACCGGACCGTCCTTCGGCGCCTTCTTGCGCCCTTCGCCCGTGACCTTGGCGCCGGCCCCGAACAGTTCTTCGAGGGCTTCGGGGGGTAGCTTGAGGGCACTCGTCTTCTGCTGCACGACGCCCTGCTGCTCGGCGCAGTTCGGGCACAGGTGCTGCTGGTTCACGATCGAACCCTCACGCAGGTCCAGGATGTGGACCGTGGCGATCGCCTTCTGGCAAGAAGTGCAGTACTGCATGTCGGGTTCCGCGAACTCGGAGCGGCAGTCTACTGGGCAGCACTTTCCGTGCCACATGCGCTCTGGTCTGCACGCGCCGGGCCGAGCTCCTGCAGGCGCCTGGCCCAGGCATGGAACTCCTGGGCGCGGGCCCGGAAGTTCGGGTACTGGTCGAACGAGGCGAAGGCCGGAGAGAAGAGCACGCATTCGCCACGGGCGGCCCGCTCCCAGGCCGAGGCCAGGGCCTGCTCGACCCTCTCGTGGCGGCAGACTGGAATCCGGCCGGCGAACTCCAGCTCGAGCGGTCGGGCTGCGTTGCCGAACAGATGCGCGCTCGCAATCCGGTCGACCAGCGCCGCGGCCACGCGCGCGTAGTCGCCGTCCTTGCTCTTGCCGCCGCCGACCCAGTGGATCGGTCCGGCCAGGGTGCGCACGGCGGACTCGGTCGATTCGATCTCGGTGGAGACCGCGTTGTCGTAGAGCCGCTTGCCGTCGCGCGTGAGCAGCAGCTGCAGGCGGTAGGGCAGGGGCCGCTGCTCGCAGAGACCGAGGGCGAGGCGATGCGGCGCGGCGCCGAGCAGCAGCGCGGCACCGGCGGCCGCGAGCACGTTCTCGCGGTGGAAGTCGCCGAGCAGGCGCAGCGCCTGCGCGTGGCAGAGGCGGCCCGTGAACTCCGGCAGGCGCGCGACCAGCCAGTCGTCCTCGCAGCCGAGTTCACCGGTTGCCGGTGGCCGGCGCGAGACGAGGACCCGGCGCCGCGCCGGGGTCGCGAAGGCGCTCGCGACCGGATCGTCGTGCGCATGCACGACGAAGTGCTCGGCCACCGCCGCCGCGACCGATTTCGCGCGGTGGTAGTTCGCGAGCGAGCCGTGCCGGTCGAGGTGGTCGCGCGTGATGCGGACCAGCACCGCGCCGTGCACGCGGTGGCGAGCCTGGTCGAGGCGCTCGAGCTGGAACGACGAGATCTCGAGCACCGCGACCTGATCGCGCCGCCAGCTGGCCTCCGCGTCGAGCAGACTCGTGCCGATGTTGCCGCCGGCGAGCACGGGCATGCCGGCGAAGTCCAGGGCCTTGGCCAGGAGCGTCGTGGTGGTCGACTTGCCATTGGTCCCGGTCACGAGCACGACGCGGCCAGGGTAGTGCTCGAGGAAGAGGTTGACCTCCTGCGCGATCGCGAGACCACGCGCGCGCGCGGCCAGCAGCAGGGGATGCGGGTCGGGGATCGCCGGGTTGACGATCACGCGCTCGACGCCGTCGAGCAGGGCCTCGTCTTCGCGTTGCAGGCACCAGGTGACGTCCGGCTCGCCCTGCAGGGCGCTGACCGCGTCGGCGAGCGACTCCGCGCCGGCCTTGTCGGCGATGCGCAGGGCCCTGCCCTGGCGCAACAGGAAGCGTGCAGCCGCCAGTCCGCCACCGAAGCGGCCGAGGCCCAGGATCAGGGTGTCGGGTTGGCGCACGCCTCACCTCACCGTGCGGATGGCCTGTGCCCGCAGCCGGACCTCTTCCGAGCGCGGCGGCAGCACGGCGGGCACGAGGCCGGCGCGGCGCTCACTGTCGACGCGGGCCGTGAGCGCCGGCTGGCCATGGAACACGCTGTGCAAGCACTCGAGCGGGAAGTCGAACGGGAACAGCCAGGGGGTGACTGGCTCCGGCAGTGGTTCCTGCCGGCGCACGGCGTCGCGTTGCCAGGGGTCGCCAGGGCCCTCCTGCGGCAGCAGGTCGATCACCACCGTGCCGTAGTACGGGATGGGGTTCGGTTCCGGCTTGCGCCGGGTCGCCGGTTGCGCGGCTCCCGGTCGGGACGCGGGTTGCTCCCGGCCATCGACGAAGAGGCGCGCGGCGGGCACCGCGGACTCGACCGCGAACGTGCCACCCGCGCAGCCGGCGAGTCCGGCCGCGCCGAGCGCGAGGATGCGTGCACAGCTGCCAACCATGTCCACCCCTCCGGTGGGCTACCGCAAGACCTGAAGACTGGCGGAGAGGGGGGGATTTGAACCCCCGGTAGAGGAGAAAACCCCTACGCCACCTTAGCAAGGTGGTGCAATCAGCCACTCTGCCACCTCTCCGCGAGGTGTTCGAGCAAGGCGGGGAGTAGAGCGACGGACTCCAGCACGCGCAAGGTCGATCTCGGACCCGCGGCGCCGGGATGGCGCGCGTGACGCAGCGTGCCGAGTCGATAGAGTCCGCGCCCCGCGCCTCGATGAACTTCCACAGCGCCGCGTTCGCGGTCTTCCTGCCGCTCGTGTTCGCCGCCTACTGGGCGCTGCGGCACGCTCGCACCGCGCGCCTGCTGTTCGTGCTCGCGGCTTCGCTGGTCTTCTACGGCCACTGGAATCCGAAGTACGTGCTGCTGCTGCTCGCCTCGACCGTCGTCGACTACGCGCTGGCGGCGGCGATCGGTGCGGCCGATCCGGCCACGCCGGCC
This sequence comes from uncultured candidatus Brocadiaceae bacterium, assembly GCA_964607495.1. Taxonomy (GTDB): domain Bacteria; phylum Planctomycetota; class UBA1135; order UBA1135; family UBA2386; genus CAZSKV01. Next base: position 10,580 of record CAZSKV010000353.1, on the reverse strand, counting down.
GGCCGCCGGCGCCGCCACCTGCTGGTCACGGTCTCGGTGGCCGGCAACCTCGCGGTGCTCGGGGCCTTCAAGTACTACGGCTTCTTCGGCGAGAACCTCGCGCTGCTCGGCCTGCACCTGCCGCCGATCGACGTGCTGCTGCCGCCGGGCATCAGCTTCTACACCTTCCAGAGCCTCTCCTACACGATCGACGTCTACCGCGGCCGCCTGCGTCCGGCCCGCAACCTGCTCGAGTTCGTGGTCTACATCGCGTTCTTCCCGCAACTGGTCGCCGGCCCGATCGTGCGCGCGGCCGACTTCCTGCCGCAGCTCGCTCCGGCGCCGGTGCTGACGCGCGAACAGTTCCTGTCCGGCGTGCAGAAGATCCTGGTCGGCCTCGCGAAGAAGGTGCTGATCGCCGATGCACTGGCGCTCGGCCTCGTCGACCGCGCGTTCGCGCCCGGCTCCGAGGCCGGCGGTACCACGGCGCTGCTCGCGGTCTATGGCTACGCGCTGCAGATCTACGGCGACTTCTCGGGCTACAGCGACATCGCGATCGGCTCGGCCCGGCTCTTCGGGTTCGAGCTGCTGCAGAACTTCGACGCACCGTACCGCGCGCGCAACGTGCAGGAGTTCTGGCGGCGCTGGCACATCTCGCTCTCGACCTGGCTGCGCGAGTACCTCTACATCCCGCTCGGCGGCAACCGCAAAGGCCCGGTGCGCACCCAGATCAACGTGATGCTCACGATGCTGCTCTCCGGCCTCTGGCACGGCGCCGCCTGGAAGTTCGTGGTCTGGGGCGGCATCCACGGGCTCGGCCTGCTCTGGAACCGGCTCGGCGATCGCCTCGGCCTGCGCCTGCCGGGCCGCCTCGGCCATCTCGCGGCCAGCATGCTGACTTTCCATTTCGCCGCCTTCGCGTTCGTGCCGTTCCGCGCGCCCGACCTTGCACAGGCCGGGGACCTGCTCGCGCGGCTGCTGCGGGAGGACAGCGACCAGGCGCTGCCCGCGAGCGTCTGGCTCGCGTTCGCGCTCGGTGCCCTGACGCAGCTGCCGCCGCGCCGCCTGAAGACCTGGCTGGTCGAGACCTTCGTCGCGCTGCCGGCTCCGGTCGCGGGCGCGGTCGCCGCGCTCTTCATGAGCTGGCTCGCGCACCTGCACCAGCCCGGTGTGCCGTTCATCTACTTCCAGTTCTGATGGCCACACCCGCTGCCGCCGCACCCTGGTTCCCGCACCGCACGCTCGCGCGCTTCGTGGTCGGCTATCTGCTCGTGGTCGCCGTGGCGCTCGCGTTGCCGCTCGATCCGACCGCCGCCCTGCCCGCGCCGGGCGCGGCCGCGAGCCTCGAGCTGCCGGCCGTGCTGCGCGCCCCGCGCGAGCCGGCCGAGCTGCGGATCGTCTGTGTCGGCGCGAGCGAGACGCTCGGCTTTCCGTACGCGCCGGAGGTGGCGTTCGCCGCGCAACTCGGCCACGGGCTGCGCGCGCTGCTGCCCGAGCGCAAGATCACGGCGGTGGGCCTGGGCGGCACGGCCCTCGACTCGCCGCGGATCGCCGGCCTCGCCGAGGCCGCGCTCGCGAGCCGGCCGGACCTGCTGGTCGTGGTGCTCGGCGGCAACGAACTGGGGGCGCGGATCTTCGCGGGCAAGGAGCTGCTGCCGGACGACCCGCTCGGCGCGCTGCTCGAGTGCCTGACCAGGCCGCGCCTGCTCTTTGCGCGCGCGGCGGCCTCGAGCGGCAAGCCGGTCGACCATGCGGCGTTGTTGCAATTGGTCTGGCGCGCGCGTCCCGCCGTGCCGGCCCTGGCCGGGCTGCCGGTCGGCGCACGCGATCGGCGGGCGCTCGCGCGCCGGCTCGCGCAGAGCGTCGAGCGCATCGCCGCGGCCGCGGCCCAGGCGCGCGTGCCGCTGCTCTTCGCGCTGGCGCCACACGATCTGGTCGGGGCGAAACCGCATGGGTGCGCTGCGGCGGCGGACACGGCCTGGGAGGCGGGACAACGGGCCCTGCGCGCCGGCGAGTTCGCAGCCGCGCGCGCGCACTTCGAGCGCGCACGCGATGGCGACCCGGCGCCGCTGCATCGGATCGGCCTCTTCACGGCGACGATCCAGGCGTGCGCACAGCCCCTGCAGGTGCCCTGCATCGACCTGCAGGAGGCGCTGGCCGGCAGCGATGGCCTGCCCGATCCAGGCCGCTTCCTCGATCCCCTGCATCCCGATGCCGAGGGCCACGCGGCGATCGCCAGCTACCTCGCGCGCGAGGCCACGGGCCGTGGCCTGCTGCCGGCGCTGCCCGCCGGGTGGGAGGCCCGCTTCGCGGCGGCGACGCGGGCGCAGCTCGCGGCCGGGCTCGGGCCGGAGGCCGCGCTCCTCGCGCGGTTGCAGGCGCGCTGGTCGAACGCGCTCCTGCACATGCTCTGCGGCAACTTCGCCGCCGCCGAGGGCCCGGTCGCCGACAACCTCGGCGAGCTCGCCGGCTCGCCGCTCACGCCCCTCGCCGAGCGCACGCTGGCCGACATGGGCGGCTACGTGCTGCTGCTGGCCGGCGGACTCTCGGGCCGGATTGCCGAGTACCAGCGCGAGCCGGCGGCGCCGCTCGCGGCCTTGCGGCAGGCGCTGGCCGACCGGCTCGTGCTCGACTGGTTCGCGCGCCACGCGCGGCCGCGGCGCTGAATCGGCGCCCTGACTCCTACTTGCCGGCGTCCTGCTTGGCCGGCTCCTGCTTGCCGGCTTCCGGCTTCGCTGCTGGCAGCATCTGCGCGGCGGTCGTGCGCTCGACCGTGGTCGTGATCTTCTGCGCGATCTTCATCTCGCCGCCGCCCATCGGGCTCGGCACCGTCAGGTCCATCGCCATGTCCCCCGACGCCTTGAGCACGAAGCCGTCCTTGCGCGACACGGTTTCGGTGCCCTTCACCTTGCCGTTCTCGAGCTTCATCTTGCTCATCATCTCGCGCTGCATCGCGGTGGCCTCGTCCTCTTCGGCCTCGGGCTTGGCGGCGGCCGGCTGCGCAATCGCGAGCGTGCCGGTGCTGCTGATCTGCACCTGCTCGGGCGTGACCTGATCGAGCTTGCTGGCCATCTCGACCCGCATCGTCATGCCGCGGCTGCCCTGCCGCAGGTTCGAGCGCTGCCAGGTGCCGCCGACCGCCTGCGCGTCGGTCGGGAGCGTGCCGACCAGGTTCTGGATCTGGTGGCGGATCGCGCCTTCGTTCAACGTGCCGCCGAGCATCTGCGCGCCCATGCCACCGGCTTCCTTGCGGGCCGCGGCCAGCAGCTCCTCGACGCCCGTGACCCCCGAGACATCGCCGGAGCGGGAGATCTTCGCGCCGAGCTTCTTGCCGGCCAGCATCGTCATCGCCTTGCCGATGCCGGCGACGTTCGGCATGCCGGGGACGTCCCCACCGTCTGTCTCCTCGGGCTTCTTGGTCGAGTCGAAGGTCACGTCCCCGAGCATCGGCAGGGTCATGCTGCCGCGGATCGAGTGCACGAGCCACTCGACCTGCAGGTTGCCCTGGGCATCGAGGTCGAGCACCTTCAGCGACACGGTCTGGTGCACTTCGTTGCCCATGTCCATCGGCTGACCGCCCATGTCGATCGCCTGTTCCATCTTGGTCGAGGTCTTGAAGTAGAAGGTCTGATCCTTCGCGGCCTGGACCTGCAGTCCGACCTTGGCGCCGGTAGTCTGGTCCTGGGCTGGCAGCGGGAGCGGGATCAGGCAGAGCAGACAGAGTGCAGGGAGGGTGGTCGGGTGCATCAGAAGACCTTGGTAGCCGGAAAGCCTGGATGCTATGCCGCAGAGCCTCTGTTGATGAGTCCTGATCCGCGCGATGGCGAATTCGTGGCCCAGGGGCCTGCCCCCGACCGCCTCGATCGGGTGTTGCGCAGCTTCCGGCCGCAGCTGAGCTGGGCCGCCCTGCGCGAGCTGATCCAGCGTGGCAAGGTGTTCGTGGCCGGGGAGTGCTGCCGCGACGCGGCGACGCCGGTGCGGCCCGGCCAGAGCCTCGCGATCCGCGTGGCTGCCCCGCGGGCCGGCACCACCGCCGGGGCGCGGCTCGGGCCGCCGCTGCGCCTCGTGCACTGCGACAAGGATCTGGTCGTCGTCGACAAGCCGGCCGGGATACCGACCGTGCCCCATGCCGCTGCGAAGGAGACCACGCTGGTCGATCTGCTGCGCGCCGAGCTCGGCGGTCCGGTGTTCGTCGTGCAACGGCTCGACCGCGACACGACCGGGGTGCTGATGTTCGCGCGCAACCCCGCCGCCGAGCACCACCTCGGCCAGCAGTTGCGCCGGCACACCGTGCTGCGCCGCTACCTGGCCCTCGTGCACGGCCGCGCCGAGGCGGGGGTGATCCGTTCGTTCCTCGCCCCCGACCGGGGGGACGGACTGCGTGGTTCGGTGCACGATCCCCGGCTCGGCAAGGAGGCGGTCACCCAGGTCGAGGTCGTCGAGGCGTTGCCCCTGGCGACCCTGGTTGCCTGCCGCCTCGAGACCGGGCGCACGCACCAGATCCGCATCCACCTGGCCGAGCAGGGCCACATGCTGCTCGGCGAGCGCGGCTACGTGCGCGAGCACAAAGGGCAAGTCCTTGCAGCGCCGCGGATTCTGTTGCACGCCGAGGAGTTGGGATGCGTCCATCCGCGCACCGGCGAGCGCGTCCACTTCGCGGCCCCGATGCCAGCCGACATGCTGGCGGTGCTCGCCAGCCTGCGCGCGTGAAAGGTCAAACGCCGGTGGCCCGCCGCCCGTAGACTGCCCCGCTTTCCGTACCCCGGGACCAATCCATGAAGCACCTGATCCAAGCCAGCCTCGTTCTCTTCCTCGCCTCGGCCCCTGCACTCGCCCAGAAGATGGGCTCTGCCAACACCGATGCGCCAGTCTGCAGCGAATCCATCACCTTCAAGTCGGGCGAGACGATCAAGCTCGAGTACCAGGCCAGCGTCTGGGGCAAGACGATCGAGCGCGCGATGGACAAGGAGAAGGGCGAGCGCGCACGCACGATGATCAACACGAGTGCCGAGAAGACCCCGATCGGCGCCTTCTCGACCAGCTCCGACATCCAGATCGGGGACAAGGCCGTGGCCAGCGGCGACTACACGCTCGCGTTCACGATCAACGCCGAAGCGATCTGGCACCTCGTGCTGGTCGCCAAGAGCGATGCGACCAAGAAGGTCGAGATCCCGCTGCAGCTGCACGACGCCGGCAAGGAAGCCAAGCGCCTGCGCATCGACCTCGCGGCCGGCGAGACCAGCAAGAGCGCCGAGCTGACGCTCTGCATCGGCAAGCTGCACACGACGTTGACGGTCGCCAAGAGCGCCGGCAAGTCCGCCGAGCCTGCCAGCCACGGCAAGTGATCAGTCGCCGATCACCAGCTTCAGCCCGGCGCTGAACGCCAACCCGAGCGCCGGCCCCTGCGGGTCGGCGACGAACGCCTGTGCGTAGAGCAGAGTCCCGCGCAGCGCGACCTCTGGCGGGACCGCGACGTGCGGGGATCCTGCCCAACCGAATGCGTTCGTGAGTGCCGGCAGGGTGACGATTGGGCCCTGCAGGTAGAGCGTGCAGGGCGGGATCGGGAGAGTCTGGGAGTTCGCCGCGAGACCGAAGAGGCAGGCGGAGGCCGCGCGCGCGCCGATCACCTCGAGACCGAATGCGGCGTTGCCGAGCTGCGGCAGGTTGCTGCTCAGGACCGGGAGGCTGCTGCCTGCGCAGCCTGTGCCGAAGGTCTGGATGTCGGCTCGGACCGCGTTGCCGTAGAGCCAGGTGTCCCCGAGCGGGCCGAAGCCGCCGAAGAGCACGATGTTCCGGCGCGCAATGTCGTAGGCGATCGCAGAGTTCGACCGCAGGCACGGGCGCGTCGCGGAGCTGCTGGCCTGCCAATCGAGGCCGTTCCACTCCCAGGTTCCCTGGCCGGCGCCCCCGAAGAGCACGATGCGCTGCCGTTGGAGATCGTAGGCGATCGCGTGGTGATGCGGGTAGCCAGGGTAGGAGCTCGACGTGCGCTGGTTCCATTGGACGCCGTCCCACTCCCAGGTCGAGATGTCGTATCCCGTCCCGGCCACGACGCCGCCGTGGAGTACGACGCACGCGCGGGCGACGTCGTACGCCATTGCATGGCCGTAGCGCGCCGGTGGCATGCGCACCGGTAGGCTCCGGGTCCAATTGGTTCCGTCCCACTCCCAGAGATCTGCGACGCTGTTGCCGCCATTCCTCCCGCCGTAGAGCACGACCCTCTGGCGCGCTGCGTCGTAGGCCATCGCGAGTTCCATGCGCGCGCTCGGGCTGGTGGCTGGCGCGGCCTTGGTCCAGGTGGTGCCGTCCCAGAGCCAGGTCTCCGCGAGGGGCCCATTCGCATCACCGCCCCCGAACAACACGATCCGCTGCCGCGCGAGGTCGTAGGCCATCGCATGGCCACCCAGGCTGCTCGGATGGGTCGGGGGGAGACGTGCGGTCCAGGCCCAGCCATCCCATTCCCAGGTCTCTGCTGCGGTGGCGGCTCCGCCGCAGAGCACGACCCGCTGGCGGACGATGTCGTATGCCATCGCATGGCCTTCCCGCGGAGATGGGGCCGCAGGCCTGCTGCGCTCGGTCCACGACGTGAAGTTGCCGCCGTCCCATTCCCAGGTGTCGGCGTAGTACGGCTGCCCAGGCTCGCCGCCGAAGAGCACCACCCGGCTCCGGGCCACGTCGTAGGCCATCGCGGCGCCCCAGCGCGGGCCGGGCTTGCCCTGCGCTGCGCTCTGCCAGGTGCTGCCGTCCCACACCCAGACGTCCTGCAGGTAGAAGTGCATGAAGGGAGGGATGAAGCTGCCACCGCCGAAGAGCACGGTGCGCTGCAGCTTCATGTCGTATGCCATCGAGTGGTACGCGCGGCCGCTCGGACCCGACGCGGTGTTGCCACCGGTCCAGGCGATCCCGTCCCACTCCCAGGTGTCCTGCAGATACATGGGGCCCGTAGTGCCAGCGTCACTACCTCCGAAGAGCACGACGCGCTGGCGGGCAAGATCGTAGGCCATCGCATGGCGGGCGCGGGACCTTGGGCTGATCGCTGGCGCGACGAGTGTCCAGTTGGCCCCATCCCACTCCATCGTGTCCGCGAGGTATCGGCTCGCGTCGGATCCGCCGAAGAGCACGATGCGCTGCCGGGCGACGTCGTAGGCCATCGCATGGCCGGTGCGCGCGCTCGGGGCGTTGAGCGGGGTACGTCGGGTCCAGGTGTTGCCGTCCCACTCCCAGGTGTCGGCGAGCAGACCGTTCGTGTCCGTGGACCCGCCGAAGAGGACCACGCGCCGCCGCCCGGCGTCATAGGCCAGTGCGTGCCCGCTGCGGGCGCCGGGATTCCCGAGCGGAGCGCGTTGGCTCCAAGTGGCGCCGTCCCACTCCCAGGTCTCCGCAAAGGCACCATTCTTTACGTGGCCCCCGAAGAGCACAGTCCGCTGGCGGGCGGCGTCGTAGGCCATCGCGTGGTAGGCGCGCTGGCCGAGGAACCTCGTCGTCCATTGCGCCGGCTGTTGGGCAGGAACCGCGGTCCCCAGCAGCACGACCGCCCAGAGGAGCCGATGAACCCACCGTGACGCACACAAGGGGGGATGCGGCACGCAGCCGCGAGCAGTCGAGTCCATGGCCTGCCTCCTGGTGATGAGACGGCGATGCTATCACCTGAGCCGACCCGACCACGAGCTGGGGCTCCGTCCGAGTTCCTACGAGTGGGCTGTTCCGAGGTCAGTGCTTCGCCGAACCCGCGGCTGGCCGCGCGAGCTCACTGGCCACGCGATGCGCGGCGAGTGCGCCCAGCGCGTCCGGGTCGGCGATGGCCACGCGCAGCGCCAGCAGGATCGCGGGCAAGTCGGCCTGTGGCGCCTGGGCCTCGTGCGTGAACGTGCGCAGGAAGCTCGCCTCCGCCGCGGTCGGTTCGTGGCGGCTGCCCGCGCGCAGGCTCAGCGCGAGCAGGATGTGCCTGGCCCAGAGGCTTTCCTGCCCAGGCCTGCGCGAGAGCGGCAGCAGCGCGGCCAGAACCGGTGGCGAGGTCGAAAGGTCCAGGGGTGCCTCGAATCCATCCTCCTCGCGACCCGCCCAATCGGTCGCCACGAACTTGAAGCGCAGCGCATTGGCGAGCGCTGGCACGATCCGCGTGGACGTGGACCACTCCGGGTTCCGCGCGAGAGCTGAGAACGCAGAGAAGGCCTGCTGGCGGCGCTCGACCGCCTCGGGCGATTCTTGCTCGGCAGCCCGCACCGGGCGCTGCCGCATCACGGCGAGTGCTTCGGCGCGCTGGCCGAGATGGAGCAGGGCGTCGATGGCGGCTGCGGTTGCGCGATCCGAAGGATCGGCGGCGAGCAGGGCCGGTACTTGTGCCTGCGCCGGCGCGGCGTCACCGGCCAACACCAGGGCCCGCAGGCGCAGGATCCGCGCGGTGGCCTGCATGGATGCCGGGACCTGGTTCTGCTCGAGCACGCGGATTGCCTCCTCGGGCTTGCCGAGCAGGAGCAAGGCACCGGCCCGCAGCAACCAGGGATTCTCGATCTGCTCCGCGGCATCTCGTTGGGCCAGAGCGGCATCGAGCACTGAGAGGCTCGGCTCGCCGAGCTCGCGTTGCACCGCGAAGAGGCCAAGGTACGTGGCCGCCGAGGTGTGCTTCCGTTCCACCGCGCGCGTGAAGGCCAGCCTGGCTGCGCGCAGACTGCGCAGGCGTTCGGCAGATGGCCAGGTGGTATCCGCGTGGCGCAGCCGGCTGCGACCGAGATGGTCGAGCAGGTGCAGCGATTCGGGGAAGCGCCGGACCCCGGCTTCGGCGACGCGGAAGCAGTCTGCTGGATTGCTCTCCAAGAGTGCAGTGCTCAACTCCACGACGTGCGCGGGAGTCAGTTGGTCGTGTGCACACACGCGGTCGACGAAGTTCCTGAGCTCCGACTCGGCAGCGGCCCGATCCTGCTGCCGGGAGGCGGGGGATCCGGTCGGGACCAGCTGGCCCTGAATGCGGCTCGCGAGTTCGACCGCAATCCTGGAGAGGTCCGCTGGTGGCGGGAGCTGTTCCTGGGCATCTGTGTACCCTGCGGTCAGACAGGCAAGTGCGGCAAGTCGGAGCAGGACAGGGGAAGGGGTTGGGCGCATGGCTCGTCAACCAGGTCAGGCCCGGTCCGGGATTCACCGGACACGAGATTCGTACCGACTCCGTCTGCAGTCTGGAGCGCCTTCGTGCGGCGCCGCGGCCTCGCTACTTGAAGCACCCCTCGCGCCGATACCGGAAGAAGATCTCGACGAAGTCCTTCATCTCCCGCTCCCAACGGGCGCCGAACGAGAGCACGAGGATGTGCTCGAGGATCCGGCGCGAGGCCTCCGCGTCGGCGCCCTTGTTGCGCACGTCGATCCGCGCGTACGCGCCGCCGCCCGCCTCCGCGATCGCCTTGAAGGTACGCGCGGTGTCCGGGTTGCCGCCCACGCCGAGCGTGGAGATCACGTAGGGTGGCAGCTTCACGTCCTTCTTGGGCCCGGTGAGCGGTGCGCCCGGCTTGCCGCCGACCGCGAGCGGCTGTTCGTGCGCGAGCTTTGCGAGCGCGAGGCAGGCGTCGAGAGCCTCGGGGTGGGGGGGCGCATCGCCGATCACGACCACGAGCTTGTTGGCGGGGCGCAGCCAGCCCATCTCCTTGGACAGGCTCAGCTCGAGGCCCTTCTCGACGCGCTCCGGCACGTCGCCGCCGCCGCCGGCGACCAGGTGGCCGAGCTGCTCGCGCGCTTCTTCGACCTTGGTCGTGAGCGGCATCTCGATCCTGGCGCCCTCGCGCATGTCGCCGAAGTCGCGGTACTGCACGACGCCCAGGCGCAGCTTGGGCGAGATGCCACGCAGGAGTGCGATCAGGTCGTCGAGCGCGGCGCGCGCCGTGTCGATCGTCGCCTGCATGCTGCCGGTGCAGTCGATGCAGATCGCGACGTCGAGCCCGGCGTGGCTCAGATCGAAGGCCCGTTCGACGATCGTCTGCGTGACCGTGCCCGGTCCGCTCGCCCGCGCCTCGCTCTCGATCTCCGGCCAGGCCTGCGGCGCGTAGGTCGGCTGCACGCGCGACCACAGCGACTGCCACTCCGCGGCCGAGCGCTCCTTGGCCTCCGGCGTGAGCGCGAGTCGGGCCAGCACCTCCTGGATCTGCTGCCTGGCGTACGGATTCTTGGTGTTGGCCTGTTGGCTCACGAGCTCGCTGACCAGCTCGCGCGCCGCGACGCTGCGCAGGACGTCGTCGCGGGTGCGCAGCAGTGCTTCGATCGCGAACACCTGCAGGCGCTTGTCCTTGCCGCGCAAGGCGCCGAGCACGCACTCGGCGCCGACCGGATGCCAGTGCGCATCGAGCGTCAACAATACGATCGCGCGCAGGGCCCAGTGCTCAGCGGACTCGTAGGCACCGGCCAGCGCCCGGGTCGTCCGCTCGTTGTGCGGGGTCGGGGCCCTGGGGGTGTTGCGGGCGCTCCCCTGGGCCGCACCCAGGGTGGCAAGGCAGAGCATCGCGGCGCAGGTCGGGCGGATCGGCACGTGGGTCAGGGTGGTTCTATGCGGGAGCCAGGGTCGAAGTTACCCCGGGCTCCCGGCTTGAGCCGCAACTCCCTGGCCCTACGATCCCCGCCGC
>CAZSKV010000352.1:0-2514 GCA_964607495.1 uncultured candidatus Brocadiaceae bacterium | reverse complement strand
GGCCAGCGTGCGCAAGATCGCGGCAACGCCCCAGGGTCTCCGGATCGCACGCGGCGGCGGTCGTTGCGTGCGGCTGCGCCTGCCCGCGCTCGGCGCCACCGAGCTCGCACGCCATCTGCGAACCGTCCTCGGCCTCGAGGCCGAGCGCGCCGAATCCGCCGCGAGGCAGCTCCTCGCGCGCGGGGCTGTGACGACCGGTGCGGCCACGGCCCTGCTCGAGGCCCTCGCCATGCGCGGCGGCATCGTCGCCGACGGGGCGCGCTGGACCTGGCCGGATGCCGAAGCCGGGCGTGAACTCGCACCCGGCCCGACCGAGGCGCTGCCGGCCGATCCGGACGGGATCGCGGCACTCGCGGCCCGCGGCCGCACGCTGCTCGCGGAGGCAGCCTTCGCGGCAGCTGCGGCCGGCGCGCCACCGGCGCAGGTCCGGGCGCTGCGGCACGCGCTCGCCACCGGCCTCCTGGCCGGCGGCGAACCGGAGAAAGCCCTTGCCCATTGCGCCGACATCCCGGCGCTGCGCGTGCGGGCACTGCTGGATGCCGGGCGCGCAGGTGCTGCGGAGCGGGCCATCGGCAGCGTCGATGCCGGGGCCCCCGCAGCCGAAAGGGCGCGCCTCGAGCTCCGCCTGCTGCAGGCGCGAGGCGACCTGCCCGCTGCCGAACGCGTGGCCCGCGACCTGGTCGCCGGCCTCGGGGAACCGGCGGACCAGGTGGCCCTCGCTGCCGTGCTGATCGGGCGCGCACTGCCCGCACCGGCTTGCGCCGTGTTGCGTGAAGCCCTCGACCGGCTCGGGGCCGAGCACTTCCCCTACCTGCGCGCGGCGGCCCTGACGAACCTCGGCGAGGCACTGCGCCAGGTCGGCGACCGCGAGCAGGCTGTCGCGTGCCTGCAGGAGGCGGCCCAGCTCTTCGCCCGGCTCGGCCATGCGCGCCACGTGGCTTCCGTGCAGCAGAACCTCGGCGTGATCGCCAAGGATCTCGGCCGGCTCGAGGAGGCCGTCGCCTGCCAGCGGCGCGCCCGCTCGCTCTACCTCCACGTCGGCGATGCGCGCGGCGCCGCCCTGGCCCGCGCCAACCTCGGCATCGTCCACCTGGCGGCCGGCGACCCCCACCATGCCCTGCAGGAGCTGCAGGCCGCCGAACAGGAACTCGTCGTGATCGGCGCCGAGGGCGCGCTCCCCGCCGTGCGTTCGGCTCTCGCCCGGGCCCAGGCGAGCCCGCATGATCCGGTGCCCATGGAAGACCGACCGGATGCGACCGGCGTCCCGCGCGCCGTGTTCCGCACGTTCCTCGCCGTCAACCGCCGGCTCGCGCTCGAAGCCGACCTGCCGCGCGCGATGCAGACCTTGCTGGATGCGGCGGTCAACCTGACCGGGGCCCGCAACGGCTACCTGCTGGTCGTCCGCCGCGACGGACCCAGGCTCGAGTTCCGCAGTGGCGATGCCGGCGAACAGGTCGTCGCCCTCTCGCGCTCGCTCGTGAACCGCTCGCTGCAGCTCCGGCGCACCCTGACCTCGGCCGACGCGGTCGCCGACAAGCAACTGCTCGAGATGCCGAGCGTGCGCGACCTGCGCAGCCGTTCCGCGGTCTGCGTGCCCTTCGTGTCGGCCTCGGGCGCCGAGGGGGCGCTCTACGTCGATCATCCGGGCCGCGCCGGCGTGTTCGGCGACAGCGAGAAGGAGCATCTCGAGATCCTCGGCGACCAGGCCGCGATCGCCGTCGATCGCATGCTGCAGCAGGAGCGGGTGCAGCAGGAGCTGAGCGAGAACAAGAAGGAATTGCAGGTCGTCAAGCGCAAGCTGCGCCAGGAGCCCGTCCGCATGCTCGGCAAGAGCCGGCCGATGCAGGAACTGCAGCGCCAGCTGGAACGCGTCGCCGGCAGCGATCTCGCGGTGCTCGTGCTCGGCGCGACGGGGACCGGCAAGGAACTCGTCGCGCGCCGCCTGCACGAGCTCTCCACGCGCGCGCGCGGACCGTTCGTCTCCGAGAACTGCTCCGCGATCCCCAGCGAGCTGATCGAGAGCGAGCTCTTCGGCCACGTCAAGGGCGCGTTCACCGGCGCCGACCAGGACCGCATGGGTCTCTTCGAGCTGGCCTCGGGCGGCACGCTCTTCCTGGACGAAGTCGGCGACCTGCCGCTCGCGCTCCAGCCCAAACTGCTGCGCGCGCTGCAGGAGGGCCGCATCCGCCGGGTCGGCGGCAAGCAGGAGATCCCGATCGACCTGCGCCTGGTCGCCGCGACGCACAAGGACCTGCGCCAGCTCGCGAGCGCGGGCCAGTTCCGCGAGGACCTCTACTTCCGGCTGGCTGCCGTCGAGATCCGCGTCCCGGCGCTGGCCGAGCGCGGGGACGACATCCTGCTGCTGGCCGAGGAGTTCCTCGCGCGGCTCAACCGGCAGCATCACAAGGCGCTCGCGTTCTCGGCCGGCGCCAAGGACGTGCTGCGTCGCTATCCATGGCCCGGCAACGTGCGCGAACTCGAGCACGTGATCGCGCGGGCCTTCCTGCTCGAGGA
>CAZSKV010000351.1:0-6423 GCA_964607495.1 uncultured candidatus Brocadiaceae bacterium | reverse complement strand
CTCGCGGCGCAGGTCGTCGAGGCGCGGGGAACGGACGTCGGTCATGGCGGAGGGCTCTGGGCGAAAAACGAGGCGGAGAGGTTAGGCGGCGGTGAGCCCAGGGCAACCGCGGCTTGACCAATCCCCGCGGCAGTGGCACACCTAGCGCCATGCCCTCGCCTCGCCCGGAGCACTGCCGTGCTGCGGCCTTCGAGCTCATGGCGGCCCAGCTGCCGCAGCTCGAGACGCCGCGGGCGCTCGTGCACGGGGCGGTCGCGATCAGCCGCCACGCGCTCGAGGACGCCGATCCGCTGCGCTGCGACCTGGCCCTGCAGGCGCTCGCCGACCGCGTCCACGCCCGCGTCCGCAGCGGCACTCCCGAAGCGCTGCTCGCGCACGCGCACCAGGTGCTCTTCGACGAGGACGGCTTTGCCGGCGACGACCACGACTACTACGACCCCGACCACTCCTACTTGCCGGTCGTGCTGCGCCGGCATCGCGGCATCCCGATCACGCTCTGCCTCGTCTACAAGGCCGTGCTCGAACGCCTCGGCCTCGCCGTGCAGGGTGTGAACTCGCCCGGGCACTTCCTGGCGCGCGTCGAGGCCCGTGGCGGCGAGCTCTTCATCGATCCGTTCCATGCCGGCAAGGCGATGTCGCGCAACGAGGCCCTGCTCTTCCTCGCGCACCGCACCGGCCGCTCGATCGATCCGCAGACTGCGCTGCTCCCGGCCAGCAACCGGCAGTGGCTGCACCGGATGCTGCAGAACCTGCTGGCGGTGTTCCAGCAGCTCGCGATCCGCCGGCACGTGGCGGCCATGCAGGAGCTGGAGCAGCTGCTCATGGGGCCGCGGTGAATTCCGGCCTGCGCTTCGCCCTCGTGCCGGGGACCTACGCCGTCGCGCGTCTCGCGCCCACGGAGCCCGTGCCGGATTGGGGCATGCTCGGGCCGTGGTGGTCGGTCACGCGCACTCGCGCGGAGCTGTCGGTGGTCTGCGCGGAAGTGCACGTGCCCACTGGCGTGCGCGCCGAGGGCGGCTTCGCGCTGTTGCAGCTCGCGGGTCCGTTCCCGTTCACTGCAACGGGAGTCCTCGCCGCGGTGGTCGGGCCGCTGGCGGCCGCAGGGATTCCGGTGTTCACGCTCAGCACCTTCGACACCGACTACCTGCTGGTGGCAGAGGCGGAGTGCGCACGGGCGCTCTCCGTGTTGCAGGCTGCCGGGCACGTGCTGGAAACCAGCAGTGGTGGATGTTCGGCTTCATGATCAGAGCTCTCCGTCTCTCGGATGGCCAGTGGGTCGCTGATGGCGCCTCGAGCGTCCCCGACAATCCATGCCCGCTCGAGAACGTGCCAAGCAGGGGTTGCCCGCCATAGGCCATGGGCAAACCAGGCGCACGGTCCGTGGCTGGCCTCCTCGGTCTGGCAGCAGGCCTGCTCGGCATCGTCACGTACTGGTTCGTCGAGTGGTTCCCTCATGGCGCCGGCTCGATGTCCGGTTCGGTGGAGGGCACGCGCGACCCTCAGCCGTCACCCGGTAGCACGAGTGCAGAGCCGAATCCGCCACCAGCAACCGCTGTGCAGCGCCGCGAATCGCCGTCCGCCGGACAGGCGGGTGGAACCAAGCGTCCGGAGGACCCGAGTTCCGAAATCCGGATGCTGCTCGAGAGCTTCGAGTTCCGCGATTCCATGGACTCGGAGCTTCGCGCCAGGCATGGGCGACCTGAACCCTCGAATCCGATCAGCGAACTCTCGGTTCAACGCCTGCTGCAGAACCCTGAGTTCCATCCGACGCAGCGCGCATTGGACGGGCGTGAACTCGCGATCCTGCGGGACCTGCTGCAACGCGATGCGGACGCGTGCTCCCAGGAGAACCGGGAGCTGGTCGCCAGGGAGCGGTCGGCGTATCGCGAAGCAGTCCTGCGCGGCGAGTTCCTCAGGTTGCCCGAGGCCGAGCTCCCCTTGCCTCAGGATGCAACGCGCGCTCGCGAAGGCCCGGACGCGAAGCGTCGGTCGATCGAGGTCCTGAACAAGGACCATGGCAAGCCAGGGGTGGACTGGCAGTACCCGAACTTCGGAGGCTTGGAGATGCCGATGGAGTACGTGGTCTACATCTCCAGGAAGACCAATCCGAGGTTCTTCTCGTGCCGCGACTCGATCGAGAAGGACCGTGCGCAGCGCAAGGCCGCGATCGGGCGCTTGCTCGCCGGCCAGTGAGCGGAACTCTCACCGCACCGGCGTGAGCTTGTTGACCCGCCCGAGCGAGTTCCAGTCCATCACGTAGAGGTTGCCCTCGGCGTCGAAGCGCAGGCCGTGCGGCGAGAGGAACTCGCCGTCCTTCCACTTCTCGCGCGGGACGCCGTTCTGCGCGCGCAGTTTCGGATCGGGCTGGTCGCCGAGCTGGGCGACGAGCTGGTTGTCCTTGCCGAGCAGCGTGACCCGGCCCGCGAGGTCGGCCACCGCGAGCAGGCCGCCGGATTGATGCGCGCCGCAGGGGCGGCGGAACATGCCGTCGATCACGCCTTTGTGCCGGCCCTGCAGGTCGAAGCGCTGCAGGCGGTGGTTCTCGCGGTCGGCGACCAGCAGTTCGGGCTCGCTGCCGCGGGTGTCGATCCAGAGACCGTGCGGGGTCTTGAACTTCCCGGGCTCGGTGCCGGGACCGCCGATCGAGCGCAGGTACTTGCGCTCCTTGTCGAACTGGTGCACCCAGCTCTTGCCGTAGCCGTCGGCGACGAAGAGATCGCCGTTCGGCGCGACCGCGACCGCGGTCGGCAGGTACTCGTTGTCGTTCTTGTAGATGCCGGCGGCCTGCGGTGGGCCGAGCGTCCACAGCACCTTGCCGGCGAGCGTGCACTTCGCGGCGCAGTGCCGGCCCGTGTGCGCGAGATAGAGGAACTCCTCGCCCTGTTCCTCGACCAGGCACATGCCGTGCAGGCCGCCTGCGAACTCCTCACCGAACGCGCGCACGAACTTGCCGTCGGTCGTGAACACGAGGATCGCGTTCTTGGTGTCGGTGTTGACCAGCACCTCGCCCTTCTTGGTCACGACGATGCCGCCGTGCGTGTTGCCGTACTGCATCCCGGCCGGCAGCTGGCCCCAGCCCGCGACCCAGGTGTAGCGGTGCGCGCCCTCACCGAGCGTGACCGGTTGCGTGGCGGGGCGGGAGTCCTGGGCGGGGAGCGTCATCGCGAGGGCACAGAGCGCGGCGAGGGTTTCAATGGTCGTGGCCATGGTTCGGAGAGCGCAGGTGGTCGAGGCGCGCGCGTGCCCAGGGCACGAACGCCGAGTCGGGATGATTGGCGAGCAGGTGCTCGAGCGCAACGATCGCGTCCGCGCAGCGCCTGCCGACGTGCAGCGCGTCGGCGCGGACGAGCAGCGCGAGGTCGGGTTCGCCGGCGGCCGCGTCCACCCGAGCGAGCGCTGCGGCGGCCTGCAGCTCGATCACGCAGCACAGGGCCTCGGTCAACGGGTCGAGCGGCCCGAGGCGGCGCGCCTTGTCGGCTTCGCCGAGCAACGCGTGGGTCCGCGTGAGGAGCGCGCGGCGCGGCGCGGTGTCGGGGAGCGCGAGCAGCGTCGCGCGCGCGAGCGGCAGGCTCAGCACCTCGAGTTGCAGCCGGGCGAGCGGCAGACCGCGCAGGCGGGCGCCGGCGCGGGCGCGCCGCAGGAAGCGTGCGACCGCAGCGGGCTCCAGGTCTGCGGTCTTCGCAGCGATCGGCGTGCCGTCGGCGGCGACGACGGCGAGCGCGACCGCGCCCGGCTCGCCGACGCAGGCCTGGAAGCGGGTCTGGTGCGTGGCGCTCGGCAGGACCTGGTCGGGTGCGTGATCGCGCAGCGCGGCGCGGAGTTCGGTGTCGAGGGGGCGGGAGGGATCGGTGAAGAGGATCAGCTCGGGGCGGCGTGGGGAGAGCGCGATCAGCAGGAACGTGCCGGCGAGCACCACCCCGGGCAGGAATCCTCGTAACTTCGTCACCGGTACTCTTCGCACATGCCACGGCGGCAGACATAGACGCCGGGCTTGGTCTTGTCGCGCACGAGCGGGGTCAGGGCCGCGAGCTCCTGGCTGGCCTGGATGACGACGCGGTGCGGCGGGAACTCGGTGCGGAACTTCGTGAGCGCGGCGCCGGTCTCGCCGACCAGCACGATCTCGCGCGGGTCGCTGGCGTGGAACTCGACGGCCAGCAGCAGCGACGGGCAACCGCTCGGGTGCTTCGCGAGCCAGTCGTGGTTCGCGCGCAGCGCCTGCAGGCCGAGGTCGTAGAGCCGCGGGTCCCCGAGCAGCAGGCCGAGCTTGCAGAACGCGAGCACCGCCATCGCGACGCCCGAGGGCTGCGAGCTCTCGATCACGCTCTTCGAACGCGCGAGCAGCACCTCGTGGTCGTCGGCCGTGAAGAAGAACGATCCGTCCTGCGGATCGCGGAAGCGCTGTTCGACGATCGCGAGCAAGGCCTGCGCCCCCTGCAGCCAGCGCGGCGAGAAGTCGCTCTCGAAGAGCACGAGCAGGCCTTCGGCGACGAAGGCGTAGTCCTCGAGGTAGCCCATCAGCCGCGCCTCGCCGTTCCGCCAGCTGCGCAACAGCCGACCCTGCTTGGCGCACATCCGCTCGAGCACGAACTTCCCGGCCCGCTGCGCCGCCGCGAGATAGCGGTCGTCGCCGAGCACCTGGAACGCGTACGCGAACGCGCCGATCGCCATCCCGTTCCAGGCCGCGAGCACCTTGTCGTCGGTCGCCGGCGCGATGCGCTGCCGCCGCGCTGCGAGCAGCCGGGTGCGCAGCGCCTCGATCTCCGGCGTCCCTCGCCGCTCGGGGCGCGCCATCGTGAGCACGTTCTGATGTTCCCAGTTGCCACCGGCGGTGATGCCGTAGGTCTCGCAGGCCAGCGCTGCCTGCGCCTTGCCGAGCACCTGCTCGACCTCGGCCACCTGCCAGACGAAGAACTTGCCCTCGACGCCCTCGCTGTCCGCGTCCTGGGTCGCGAAGAAACCGCCGTCGTAGTGCTGCATCTCGCGCAGCAGGTAGTCGAGGGTCTCGCGCGCGATGCGCGCGTAGAGCGGCTTCTTGGTCAGCGCGTACGCCTCGACGTAGACCCGCGCCAGCAGCGCGTTGTCGTAGAGCATCTTCTCGAAGTGCGGCACCAACCAGCGCCGGTCGGTGCTGTAGCGGTGGAAGCCGCCGCCGAGCTGGTCGTAGATCCCGCCCTCCGCCATCGCGGTCAGCGTCTTCTCGGCGATCTGCAGCGAGGTCGCGTCCTGCGTGCGCGCGTGGTGGCGCAGCAGCAGCATCAGCTCGCTGACGTGCGGGAACTTCGGCTCCGTCCCCCACCCGCCGTACTCGGCGTCGAAGCGCTCGCGCGAGGCCTTGACCGCCGCATCCGTGAATGCGACCTGCGGTTCGCCGGCCTCGAGCCTGGGCGCGAGGTTCCGGGCGACGAGTTCCGCGACCTCGGTGCCGACCTTGTGCAACTCGCCGCGCCGCTCGGTCCAGAGCTTGCTGACGTGCTCGAGCACGCGCGCGAACCCGGGCGTGCCCCAACGGTCGGCCGGAGGGAAGTAGGTGCCGGCGTAGATCGGCCGCAGATCGGGCGTCAGCCACACCGACATCGGCCAGCCGCCGCGTCCGGTCATCGCCTGCACGGCCGTCATGTAGACCTCGTCGAGGTCGGGCCGCTCCTCGCGGTCGACCTTGATGCAGACGAAGCGCTCGTTCATCAGCTTGGCGACTTCCGGGTCGGCGAAGGACTCGTGCTCCATCACATGGCACCAGTGGCAGGCGGCGTAGCCGATCGAGAGGAAGATCGGCCGGTCCAGCTCCTTGCTCCGGGCCAATGCCGCCTTGCCCCAGGGGTGCCAGTCGACCGGGTTGTAGGCATGCTGCAGCAGGTAGGGGGAGGTCTCGTGCTGCAGATGGTTGGCCTTGCGCGACTCTTGGGACATGGCGGTGGTGGCGAGCAGGATCAGCGCTGCGAGCGGGCTCTGGCGACGCACGCGGCAAGCGTAGCGCCAGGTCGCGCTGCGTGGCGTTGCACGGGCACCCCTCGAGCGCTTGGATCGCCGGCACGTGAGCAGCCCCGCCCTCCCCCCGCGCCGCACGGTCGAGATCCTCGGCGTGCGGATCGACGTCGTGACCAATGCCGAAGCCCTCGAGCGCCTGCTGCGCCTCGCCCGGACCCCGGGCGGGCCGCACCTGGTGCTGACGCCGAACACCGACCACCTGATCCGCGCGAACCAGGACCCGGAGTTCCTGGCTCTCTGCAACCAGGGAGCCCTCGTGATCGCCGACGGCCAGCCCGTGGTCTGGGCCTCGCGCTATCTGCGCCGGCCACTGCCCGAGCGCGTCGCTGGCTCCGATCTGATGCCGCGGAGCGTCGTCGCCGCGGCGGCGCAGGGCCTGCGCTACTTCTTCGTCGGCGGCAATCCCGGCGACGCCGCGGCCGCCGCGCAGATCCTCGC
>CAZSKV010000350.1:0-2810 GCA_964607495.1 uncultured candidatus Brocadiaceae bacterium | reverse complement strand
GGCGGTCCAGGTCCACGGCCGCGGGAAGGCGCTCGGCTGGGTGCGCGCGCACGCGATCCAGTACGCGCGTCTGCATCCCGAGCCGATCCGCGCCCGCGACACGTTCGTGGCCTGCAAGAGCGCCGAACGCTTCGAAGCGGTGTTGGCCGAACTCTATGCCGAGGGGCGGTTCCCGGCGACCGCGCGCGCGCTGCTCGCCGCCGACGCCCCCGATCCCTG
This sequence comes from uncultured candidatus Brocadiaceae bacterium, assembly GCA_964607495.1. Lineage (GTDB taxonomy): Bacteria > Planctomycetota > UBA1135 > UBA1135 > UBA2386 > CAZSKV01. The sequence goes on along the minus strand of CAZSKV010000350.1, from coordinate 2,591 downwards.
CGTCAGTTGAATTGCACGACGACGGCGCGACCCGTGAGGAAACTCGAGCCTGCGGCCTGCCCCGTCGCGGCGTAGACGTAGCCGGCCTGGAAGGTCGGACCCATCGGCGCGGCCCGGTAGACCAGGCCGTTGCTGGCCGAGAACGGCAGCGGGCTCTGCGCCGGGTCGGCGACCACGGTCTGCATCGGCAACGGGAAGCCGAAGTAGCTCGGGTTCTGCGGCGTCTGGAAGTAGGTCTTCCACGCGCCGGCGGCGTCGGTCGTGCCGGACACGCTGACCAATGGCAGCGTGTAGAGGTCGGTGCAGAGTCCGGGGATCGGCTGCGCGATCTTCTGCGCGCCGATCAGCCAGACCGCCGCCGCGTTCGCGGGGGCGTTCGTCGTGTCGATGCCCCAGGTGATCGCCTGCATCGGCGCGCCGAGCGTCTGGCCGTAGGAGCGCAGCTCCATCGGGCCGGTCCCGACCTTGCAGGACTTGCCGTACATCTCGTAGGCGCTGTAGGCGAAGAGCGGGAAGCCCGAGCTCGCGGCATCGAGTGTCGAGCGCTCGGTCGTCGAAACCGCGCTGACGTCGACGTCCCACAGGAACGGTTGCGTGCCGAGGTACGGCCAGGCGGCCGTGAAGGGGATCGCGAAGTCGAAGTCGCTCGGCGACTTGCTGGTCGTCGTGAGCCACTGCGGCGGGGTCGAGAGGGGGCCCGAGAACACGGTCGCGCCCGCGGCCGCGTAGTTCGCCGCGAACGTCGCCGTCGCGCCGGCGAGTGCCACGGCATCGGCGAGGACGAGCTTCATCGTGATCGTCTTGTTGGCCGCGAGCCCCAGGTGCGGCGAGCTCGCATTGCGGCGGAACGAGAGCTTCGCCAGCACGCGGACTGCTCCGGTCTGGCCGGCATCGATCTGCTGCAGGCGATAGGGCGTGTTCGTCGTCGGCAGCGAGAACGGGATCGGCAACGAGAGGTCGCCTTCCCAGGTCGCATGGTGTGAGTGGGGGGAGACGAAGGTCTGGCTCTGGGCGGCGAGGGCCGGGGCGAGCAGGGGGATCAGCAGGAGGTGGCGCATGAGGCCCGAGAGGATAGCTTCTCCTCCCGAGATGATCCGCCCCGCCCAGCCAGGTGACGAGCACGCGATCGTGAGGTTCATCCACGAACTCGCTGCCTACGAGCGGTTGGAGCACCGGCTCGACACCGATGTGGGACGCTTGCGCGAGCACCTCTTCGGCCCCAAGCCCTGCTGCGAGGCGCTCTTGGCCGAGGAGGCCGGCAAGCCGGTCGGCTTCGCGCTCTTCTTCCTCTGCTACTCGACTTTCAAGACCGCGCCCTGCCTGTGGCTCGAGGATCTCTATGTGCAGCCGCAGGCGCGCGGCCGTGGGCACGGCAAGGCCCTGCTGCACGCGCTCGCGGAGCAGGCGCTCGCGCGTGGCTACCCGCGGATCGACTGGGCCGTGCTCGACTGGAACACGTCGGCGATCGGCTTCTACACCGCGCTCGGGGCGCACGTGTTGCCCGACTGGCGCGTGTGCCGGGTCGAGGACGCGGCGATCCACGAGCTCTTCGTGCGTTCCGAGCCGTGACCGGCCTGCTCTTCGGCCCCCGCGACGAACCGCCAGCCGACCTGCTGGCCGAGCTGGCAGCCGGCGCCGTGCGCAGCGCCGCCGCGGCCCTGCCGGTGCCGGTGTTCACCGGCGAGTTCTGGACCAGCGCCCAGCGCGCGGCGGCGCGTCTGCACGAGATCAGCTACCGCGCCTGCTTCAAGCCGGCGCTGCCGCGATACTTCATCAGCCGGCTCACGCAGCCCGGCGCGCGCGTCTACGACCCCTTCCTCGGCCGCGGTACGACGGCCCTCGAGGCGGCGCTGCTCGGACGCAAGGCTGCAGGCTGCGACGTCAACCCGCTCTCACGCGTGCTCTGCGCCCCGCGGTTCGCGCCGCCGGACCCGGCCGAGATCGCGGCCCGGCTCGCGCAGATCGACTTCGCGGCCAGGGTCGAGCTGCCCGAAGAGTTGCTGACCTTCTACCACGCGGACACGCTGCAGGAGCTCTGCGCCCTGCGCGCGTGGCTGCTCGACGGCCATGCGCTCGACGCGACCGACCGCTGGATCCAGATGGTCGCGACCAACCGCCTGACCGGACACAGCCGGGGCTTCTTCTCGGTCTACACGTTGCCGCCCAATCAGGCCACGAGCGTGCAGGCGCAACGGCGCATCAACGCCAGGCGGCAGCAGGTGCCGCCGCGCCGGCACGTGCCGCAGCTGATTCTCGAGAAGAGCGGTGACCTCCTGCGCGGCCTGACGCCGCGCGAACGGAGCAATCTCGCGGCGGCCGATCCATGGCTGCTGACTGCCGGAGCCGAGCACACGCCGGAACTCGGCGACGCGTCGATCGACCTCGTGGTGACCTCGCCGCCCTTCCTCGACATCGTGCAATACCAGGCGGACAACTGGCTGCACTGCTGGTTCTGCGGCATCGACGGCACGGCCGTGGCGATCACGAAGTCCCGGAGCGTCACCGTCTGGCAGGAGGCGATGCGCAAGGTCTTCGTCGAGCTCCACCGCGTGGTTCGACCAGGTGGTCATGTCGCGTTCGAGGTCGGCGAG
>CAZSKV010000349.1:0-8061 GCA_964607495.1 uncultured candidatus Brocadiaceae bacterium | reverse complement strand
CCTCCGTGCACCGGCATGCCATAGAACGAGTTCATGCGGGGATCGGCGACCGAGGTGTAGATCGCGGCCCTCCGGATCGGCGCCCCGTTGCCGTCGACCACACGTACCCGCAGCTGCCGCTCGGCCTCGAACTCGAGCGTGATCTCCTTGTCGCCGGTCACGTCGACCTGCTGCGCCGCATCGGCATGCCCCGCGCAGCTCGCGAACAGGATGTAGGTGCCCTGCGGGAGGCCCGTGACCTGCAGGCGACCGTCCTCGAGACGCTGCGTGCGCCCATCGAGCGTCACCGCCGGCACCAATCCCATGACCGCGAACGCGACCGTGGGCTCGCCCCGCCCGGGCAACAGGCGCAGCTTCGCTGCATCCAGCTTCTGGCCGATCTTGCTGCGCAGGGTCACCGTCAACGTCGCGACCGCGGGCAGCTTGACCACCAGGTCGCCATTCACCGATTGCGGCTCGCCGATCGTCCAGGGGTCCTTGGCGCTCCGGCGCGCAGCCACCGTGACGCGACCCTGGGGCAGGCCGCCACAGCGGAACTTGCCTTCGGCATCACTGGCCGGTGCGCGCTGCGCGAAGTCCACCGGTGCGACACTCGTGGGTGCGACGAGGATCTCGGCGCCGGCGACCGGCTTGCCATTCGTGTCGAGCACGCGGCCGAATGCAGTCTCGCCCTCGCTGAGCTTGAGCGTGCCGATGTCCTTCTCCTGGCCCGCCTTGAGCTTGATCTCGCTCTTGACCAACGACGTGTAGCGGTTCGTTGTGACCGCCACGAAGTTCGAGCCGGCCTCGAGGCCCTTCAAGCGGAACCTGCCGGACTCATCCGTACGGGTCTGCGGGATCGGCAGCTGCGCGAAGCGGCGCTTGACCCACTCCGGGAACTCGATCACGGTGGGACCCGGGCGCTGGCGCACGAGCAGGGCGCCTTCCATGTCGATCCGCTCGGCCGGCACCATGCTGAGCACGGCTCCTGGCAGGTCGAGCCCGCGCACCAGTGCGCCGGCGACCGGCTCGCCATCGGGCCCGACCACGATCCCGGTCAGGGTCGCGGAGTCCTTCAGACGGATCGTGCCGAGGTCGACGACTTCTGCCGGGCCCGGCGAGCGCTCGAGCATCTGGAAGCTCGGCGTACCGAGGTTCTCCCCGGCGATCAGCGCGTAGATCGAACGAGGCCAGGTTCCTGAGATCGCGAACTTGCCGGCGCTGTCGGTCATCGCCTCCCCGGCATCGACCTGGGGATCCATCAACGTCTCGCCGTGGACGCGCAACCCTGCGGTGAACACGGCCGCCGGGTCGAAGCGGAAGAGTTCGACCGCGCAGTTCGCGACCGGCTTGTCGTCGTGTCCGACCACGCGGCCCGTGAACCCCGCCATGTGCCGATCGAAGTCCGGATCGCTCTCCGCACCCGGCTTGGACGCGACCGGCACAGCCTCCCGGTTGGCCTGGGGCGTCGCCGTCGGCATCGGCTGCTGCGAGATCTCGAGCGGCGTCGCGGCAGCAGGTCCGGATCCTGCTGCCACGAGCCCGCTGCCAGTACCAGGATCCTCGTCCACGGACTCCCCACCACCCGCGAACCACAAGAAGCCCACGGCGGCGGCGCTGGCCAGCGCGAGAATCAGGACGAGCGACAGATTCCCCGGTCGGTTCATGGATGCAGATTAGCGAACAGTGTCGGGTTGCGAAGCCGCCGCCCTACGGATGCCCTGCCAATGATTTCAAAGTCAGCGCTATCCTCCTGGTCCCGACCGTGATCGACCCCCACGAACCCCACCGCCGCTATGCCGCTGCGGTCCTGTTCGCGATGGAGAAGCATCGCATCCAGACCCGGCGGGATGGGACCCCGTACATCGCGCACCCGCTGCGCGTGGCCGAGAGCCTGCGCACGATCGCCGCCATCTCCGATCCCGACGTGATCATTGCCGCCCTGTTGCACGATCTGATCGAGGACACGGAGTGCGACTGGGATGCGATCGAGAGTCGCTTTGGGGCCCGGGTCGCCGACCTCGTGGCCGAACTCTCGGGCGACATGCGCCTGCCGAAGGAGCACCGGCGCCGGGACCTGCTCGAACGCATCCGCAAGGCCTCACCCGAAGCGCGCACGATCCGGCTCGCGGATCGCCTCGACAACCTGACCGACATGCAGGGTTTCTCGGAGCGGCGCCGTACCGACTACATCGCCGGCACGCAGGCCGTGCTCGAGGCCTGCCACGGCGCCAACGCTGCTCTCGAAGCCCGCCTGCGCGCCGCACTCACTTCGTGAGGTGGTGCACGAAGAGCGGCTTGCCGTCGCTGTCGCAGAACGTGATCTCGAGCTTCTTGCCGTCGAAGCGGAACCATGTGAACCCGCCGCCGGTCGCCGCGAACGTGGTTTCCTCGCTCCAGACCGTCGATCCAGCCAGTTCAGGGCCGGCGCCCCCGCCGCTCGTGACCTGCCGGACGCCCTTCGCCGGCTGCAACAGCTGCAGCACCCGGTCATCGGCGCAGATGTAGAGATCGACGCCGAACTTCTGGAACCACAACTCGAGCATCTGGCGCATGCGTTCCAGGCGCGCCTGGTCCGCGTCCTTGCGCGTCGAGTAGAGCGCGTGGTGGCCGAACACGATCTTCCAGTCGGCTTTCGACTGCTCGAGCGGGTGGACGACGAGGCGCTGCGTGATCCGGGTCCGCGCGTCCTCGATCTTCCCCGTCAGCCGCGTCGTGTCGGCGGCGAAGAAGTGCAACTTCTTGCCATGACTCTCGACGACGAAGTCATAGCTGTAGTCCTTCATCGTCCAGCGCCGGTTCATCCTGCCGTATTCCTTGACCACGTGGTTCTTGTCGTGCCAGTCCTCGGCACCGAGCACGGGGTAGAAGGGCACGGCGAGCGCCTTCGGGTCGTAGACCGCGTCGAAGCGCTCCTGCCACAGCGGATCGCTCGCGAGCGTCACGCCGTGGGGAGGGAAGTTCGCTCCGAGCAGCAGCACGAAGTCCAACGGGCCGCTCGGCGCGAGTCGCGCGAGGGCGTCGGCGACGCGCTTCTGTCCCGGGAGTCCGCTTCCCTGGTTGCCCAGCGCACAGAACACGAGGTCGGCGGGCTCCGGGCTGCGCGCCGGCTCGGGGAACGCGCCGATCGGCTTCGCCCCGTCGATCCGCGGGGTCTCGAGCGGGCGCAGCTCGGGCTCGAGATCGAACGCGACACGGTGGCGCACCGGATCCTTGCCGTCGACGTAGTCGATCTCGCCGCGCACGCGCTTGGGACCGCACGCGTCCAGCCGCACGGATCCCTGCGCGAGAGCGGACAGTCCGCCATCCGCCTGCACGAGGGACACGGGCAGCGAGGCCGGCGTGACCTCGGGCCCGATCTTCCAGACCTGCGCTGCAGGCCATTCGAGCGCGCGGAAATGCACCTGCCAACCGCGGCCCTCACCGGTCAGACGCAGGCCACCGCGCGGATCGAGGCTGGCGCGCGCACCCGCGAGCCCGGTCGCGTCGAAGGTGATCCCTTGCGCACCCTGCGGTGCACAGGCACAGAGGACCAGCAAGGAGGCGGCGGACAGTTCGCGGCGAGGCCAGGTCATTTGCGGGTGCGGACGATCACGGGTTCCATCCTGACTCCTAGCGCGACAGTGACGAGAATGCCATCGTCGACGCCACTCACGCCATCGACCGGAACCACGCGCACCCGACCCGCCTGGGTGCACTCGACCTGGAACGTCCCATCCGCCTCGGTGGTCACCAGATTCGGCGCCGCCGGCAGACCGCCGGCGAAGATCCGGCGTCCGACCAGTGGCACCTCGGAGTTCTCGGCGACCACCTGGACCGGCAACCGCGGCCGCGCACTGCCGTCGGGCCCGAGAACCCGGCCCATGAGCTGCGTCGAGAGCCCGGCGCGCACCCGGGCCTCGAGCGTGGCCGGCACGAGATCGAAGCTCTCCACGCGCGAGCTGGGATCGAGGCCTTCGACGTAGCGCAGGCAGCCAGCCGCTTCGATCCCGAGTTCGCAGTCCTCGGCCGAAGTCTGCAGCGCGAACCGTCCGCTCGCGTCGGTGATCGCCTCGCCGAGCGTCTGCCCGGCCGCCTGCACGGTGACCCGCGCCCCGACGACGGGCGTCGATCGCGGCCGCAGGCGCACGGTCCCCTGCACGACGCGGCGCGCGAGCGGGGTCAAGGTCAGACGCAGATCCGGCGTCCCCGGCCGCACGGCGGCCAGGAGCAGCGGTTCGTGCTCGGCATGCCTGATCTCGAGGCCGAGTTCCGCGGCGGCGAGGGGTGCCAAGCGGAACCGCCCCGCCACGTCCGTCTGCACCGCGCCGATCCACGGCGGCACGCCTTGGGGTAGCACGTGCGCGCCGGCCACCGGTTTGCCGGCCGCGCCGACCACGATCCCCTCCAAGGCGTGGCCCGGGTGCAGCGTGATGTCGAAGCTCGCGTCCTGCGTCGCGGCGACGACGATTTCGCTGCGCGCGGCTTCCCCGCTCGCGGTCACTGCCTCGACCAGGTAACGCCCTTCGGCCACGAGCCGCATCTCGGCGACAGCGCCGCTCGCGTACTCGTGGCCATGGCTCTGCGCTCCCAAGTGGCAGAGCACGTCCGCCTGGCGCGGCAGCTGCGCGAGCAGCGCGTGTCGCTGCCAGGCGGCGAGCAGGGCCGGTGCGACCAGCGTGTTCGCGCCGATCCGCGCGCGGGGCAGCGAACCACCGAGCGGCGTGGGCTCGGCGAGACAGGTCAGCGTGAAGCGCACGCGCTCGACGGTGCGCGCGGGCTCGGTCCGGAAGCGCAGCGTGCAAGGCAGCGAGAACTGGTCCCGGATCAGCTCGACTTCGAACACCCCGGTGTCCTTGGCGCGCGCACGCACGGCGGCGGTCGCGGCCTCCCCCACGGCGTAGACGTTCAGGAGGTACCCGGAGGCGACGAACACGAGCTCAGAGAGATCCTTGCCGCTCAGCTCTGCGCTGCCGTCCCCGGCCGTGGTCGCGAGGATCCGGGCATCGAGACCTCGCACGGTCGCACCCGCGAGCGGCAGGTGCGTGTCGGCATCGACCACGCGGAAGCGGACCAGGGTCGCGGCCGCGCCCGGCTCCGCGGGGCCGGCGACGGCGGTGCGGGATGCAGCCCCTGCGTGCGTGCCGGCCGGCTGGGTCGCGCTCCCCGCGCGCAGCGGCTCGCCCGGCGTCTGCGCGCTCGGGTCGCGGTCGCCGGGTTGCGGGGCATGGTCCTCCGTGTCCTTCGGACGCAGGAGGATGGCGACCACGGCCAGCCCGAGCGCCAGCAACAGGACCGGGATCAGCCGCCGCATCGCGGCCTGCCGCTCACTTCTTGCCTTCAGCCGCCTCGACCTTGGCGTCCTGCTTCACTTCGGGCTTCGCCGCGTTCTTGATCGCGACGCCGGCCGCCATGAACCCGACGATCGTCTTGGGCTCGGTGATCTTCTTGGCTTCCTCGGGCTTGCCCGCATCCTCGAGATAGTGCCGCTGCTCGTCGACCGACTGGACCTTCACGGCCAGCACGCCCTCGATCACGGTCTCCTGGCCGGCCGCGTCCTTGGGCACGAAGAAGCCATAGTCCTTGAAGCGGACCATGACCGTCTCCTTGCCTTCGCCGATGTACATCCAGCAGCCCTTCTTCTGGCACACGCTCTGGATCGGTGCAGCCAGCCGGATCGGCTTGCCGTCATGGGCCTTGAGGTCCTTCATGACCTCGGCCACGGTCAACGCCTTGCCCGTGTGCGCGCCGTCGCCAAAGTGGGTGTAGGTCTTGTCGCTCAGCTTCTCCCCGCCGAAGGCCGCTTCCTGCTTGGTCGGCTGGCTCGCGGGCTTGGGGGCAGGCTTGTCGCCTTGGGCCGCGAGTGCGCCGGCCAGCGCGACAGAAGAGAACAGGAGGGTCAACTTGTTCATGGAGGGCGAGCAGTCTAGCGGCCGGAGTGCGCAGGGGCGTGGTTAGACTTCCGGCCCTTGCCATGGCACAAATCCCTGCCGAGCCGGCCGCGCAGAAGCCCGCCGCGGAGTTCAAACCCTACATCCCCGCCAACCAGGAGCCGAAGGAGTTCACGCCGGTCGCGATCCTGTTCGGATCGCTCTTCGGCGTGCTCTTCGGAGCATCGACGGTCTACCTGGCGCTCAAGGCCGGGCTCACGGTCTCGGCATCGATCCCGATCGCGGTCATCGCGATCTCGGTGCTCCGCGCCTTCAAGTCGACGATCCTCGAGAACAACATCGTGCAGACGATCGGCTCGGCCGGCGAGAGCGTCGCGGCCGGCGTCGCGTTCACGATCCCGGCGCTGATCTTCCTCTCGCCGGATTCCAAGGGCGCGGACTACTTCCAGTACGTCACGATCATGACCCTGGCCGCCTGCGGCGGCATCCTCGGCGTGTTGTTCATGGTGCCGCTGCGCCGTTCGCTGATCGTCGGCGAACACGGCGTGCTGCCCTATCCCGAAGGCACGGCGTGCGCCGACGTGCTCGTGGCCGGCGAGAAGGGCGGCAACATGGCGCGCCTGGTCTTCGGCGGCGTCGGCCTGGCCTTCGTCTACAAGCTGCTGAACAGCGTGTTCGGGCTCTGGGCCGAGGCCACGACCTACGTGACGAAGAAAGCCTTCGCGCTGCCGAACGCCACCGTCGCGGCCGAAGTGTCCCCCGAGTACCTCGGCGTCGGCTACATCCTCGGTCCGAAGGTCGGCGGGATCATGGTCGCTGGCGGCGTGCTGTCGTGGATGGTGCTGATCCCGCTGCTCTCGCTGCTGCTCCCCGAGGGCCAGGTCGTGCGCGACCTGATCGGCCTCGACATCACGCTGCTCGCCAAGATCAAGGCGATGCTCGGTCTCGACGTGATCGACAGCGTGACCAACGCCGCCAAGGCGCAGAACCTGCTCCCGCTCGCCGATCTGCTCGATCGCTGCGGCGTCGTCGAGCAGACCGCCAAGGCCGGCGGCGACGCCGCAAAGCTCGCCTCGATCCAGGACCTGCAGGCAGGCCTGCGCCGGATCGCCAACTGGGGCGAGCCCAAGCGCTACTACGAGGCCTACGTGCGCTACATCGGGGCGGGCGCCGTCACGATGGCCGGCATCATCACCCTGGTGAAGACGATGCCGACGATCTGGCGCTCGCTCGTCGACTCGTTCAAGGCCCTCGGCAAGGGTGCTGGCGCCGGCACGCTGCGCACCGAACGGGACATCCCGATCTGGGTCGTCGGCCTCGGCGCGCTCGCGCTGGCCGGCGTCATCGCGGTGCTGCCGATCCTGCCCGACACCGGCTCGTTCGGCGGCAAGCTGGTGATGTCGCTGCTGATCCTCGTGTTCGGGTTCCTGTTCGTGACCGTGAGCTCACGCATCGTCGGCCTGATCGGCTCGAGTTCGAATCCGATCTCCGGCATGACGATCGCGACCCTGCTCGGGACCGCGCTCGTGTTCCTCTCGCTCGGCATGAACGGCCCGGCGTTCCAACCGATCGCCCTCTCGGTGGGTGCGATCGTCTGCATCGCCGCGGCAAACGCCGGCGCGACCAGTCAGGATCTCAAGACCGGCTACATCGTGGGCGCGACCCCGATCCGCCAGCAGATCGGCCTCGTGATCGGTGTGCTCGTGAGCACGATCGTGATCGGCCTGACCGTCAAGGGACTCGACGTCGCGTTCGCGAGCGAGGGCACGACCGGCCACGGGATCGGCACCGCCCGGTTCCCCGCGCCGCAGGCCAACCTGATGGCGACCGTGATCAAGGGTGTGCTCGCGCAGAACCTGCCGTGGGGCTACATCCTGGTCGGCGCCGGCCTCGCGTTCATGGTGTTCCTCTCCGGCGTGTCGCCGCTCGCGTGGGCGGTCGGCGCCTATCTGCCGCTCGGGACCACGATGCCGATCTTCGTCGGCGGCATGCTGCGCGCCCTGGCCGACAAGGTCCGCGGCGAGAAGGACGAGAGCGAGATCTCGGCCGGGACCCTGTTCGCAACCGGGCTCGTGGCCGGCGGCACGCTGACCGGCGTGGCGAGCGCCGCGTTGAAAGCCGTGCCGATCGGCGACAAGGGCGACCTCCTCGCGACCACGAACGCGCTCGGTGAGCACTTCCAGGCCAGCCTGGGGATCGAGCCGAACCTGCT
>CAZSKV010000348.1:0-2326 GCA_964607495.1 uncultured candidatus Brocadiaceae bacterium | reverse complement strand
CTCGGCGACGTGCTGCGCGCCGCGATCCTGGCCGGACCGCTCTCGCCCGGTCACCGCCACGCGCTCGCACAACTCGAAGCCCAGCTGCAACGCGCGCGCAGCAGCCTGCGGGTCTGCGGCCAGGAACCGGAACTCGCGGTGTGGACCCTGTGGCCCTGCCGGCCGGTCGCCCGCCACTTCGCTCCGGAAGCACGCCTGCGGGCTCTCGCGCGGCAGCTGGCCTGGTCGCGCCGGCTGCGGCCCCGATTCACGCTCCGGGCCGGCCTGCTGCGCGCGGTGTGCAGCAGCTGGCGCCAGGTCGGCGCCGTGAGCGAGGCCTTGCACGCGCGGCCCTTCGCCCAGCACGGCCGGCTCGTGACCGCAGCCGAAGCCCAGGCCTTCGGCCATGCGCCGGCAGCGCACGAACTCTGGTTCGTGCCCCATGCCGACGTGGCGTTCGGGCCGGGCCGCGTGCGCGGGCGGCCGGACCTGCTCGGCAGCACGCCGGCGGCCAACGGCTGCGCCCTGCTGCCCTGGCAGCGGGCGCCGGTCTTCGACCTCGCCTGGAACCTGGCGTTCGCCGCGACCATCGCGCGCGTCGGCGCCTGCGTGCAGACCCCGGCCGGCACGCCGGCCGTGGCGCCGGTCGCGGTGCCAGTGGCCCAGGACGCGGTTCAGACGCCCTGACGCACGTCGAGGCCGTGCTCGAGCATCACGCGCTCGAGGCAGTCGAGGACCGTGCGCACGTAGTCCCGCTTCTCGGCGTATGTGCCGGGGAAGAACGAGCGCTTGAAGCCATAGACCAGCAGGTTCTTGAGCTCCTTCGGCGCGAGGCCGAACGTGGTGACCGCCTTCTCGACTTCGTCGGTCACGGTCGTGCGGGAGACCAGGCGGTTGTCGGTGCAGAGCGTCACCGAGAGCCGCGACTTCCACATGTGCCGGAACGGGTGCAGGCGCAGGTCCTGGCGCAGTTCCGGGATCGTCTGCTGGTTGCTGGTCAGGCAGACCTCGAGCGTGATCCGGCGGTCGGCGACGTACTGGACCAGCTTGTCGACGAAGCGGCGCTTGTCGCCGACCGAGCGGTCGCGGATGCGGCCGGTCGAGAACATCCAGGTGCCGTGGCCGATCCGGTCGGCATGGCAGTCCGTGATCGCCTGGAAGATCGACTCCGGGCCGTAGTCCTCGCCGGCATGCACGGTCTTGCCGAGGAAGTGGTCGTGCACGAGCGCGTAGGCGAGCTGGTGGTCCTTCGCCGGATAGCCACTCTCCTGGCCCGCGAGGTCGAAGCCGACCACCGGCAGCCCGTCCTCCTCGGCGGCGGCGATCGAGGCGCGCGCGAGCTCGAGCGACGCGAGGGCGTGGATCTCGCGCTGCGGCGCCTCGCGCAGCGCGTCGAAGTAGGAGCGGTAGTGCTCGCTGAACGCGGGCAGGAAGAAGCGCAGCGCGCACACGATGATGCCCGCGTAGAAGCGCGGCAGCACGCCGCTGCGGATCTGCGGATCGGCGTGGATCTCTCGCGTCGCCCTGGCGATCCCGCGACTGACCGCGCGCAGCACCGCGCGGATGTCGAAGGTGCCGTGCACGTGCAGCTGCGGCGCGAAGCGGATCTCGACGTAGAACACGTTCTCGTTGCGGCAGTCCCAGCACAGCTCGTAGGCCGCGCGCTCGAGTCCTTCGGGGTCCTGCAGGCAGGCAACCGTGAACTCGAAGCCCTTCAGGTACTCGGGCAGGTTCCGGTAGGCGCGCTTGAACACCGTGGTCAGCAGCCCTTCGGGCGAAGTGCTCGGCAGCTTGACGCGGCGGGCGCGCGCGAGCTCGATCAGCGTCGCCAGGCGCAGGCTGCCGTCGAGGTGCACGTGCAGATCCGACTTCGGCAGCTCGAAGATCAGCTCGCGGGTGAGAGGAGTGGCCCGGCGGCTCGGTGCGGACATGCCTGGATGATCGCGCTCGCGCGCACGATCGCGCAAGATCTGCGCCGTGGCATCCTGGCACCTGCTCGACGCAACCGCTGCCGAATCCGCGCTCTTCGCGGTGCCGCCCGCGGGCGGCGAACTCGCCGCGCCGCCCAACCGCTGGCGCGAAGTGCACCGGATCGACACTCCGCAGGGCACCTACTACCTCAAGCGTTTCCGGCGCACGCAGTGGAAGAACCAGGTGCGCAATCTGCTGACCGCACCGCGGTGCCGCCATGACGCCGCGCGCGAGCTCGCGGTCGCGCGCGCCTTGCAGGCTGCGGGCGTCGGGATCGCCCGCCCCATCGGCATCGGCCACGACGGGCCGGCGTCGTACTACCTCTGCGCCGCGGTCCCCGGCACGTCGCTGCGCGAGGTGCTGGCGCGCGGCGAGC
>CAZSKV010000347.1:0-1942 GCA_964607495.1 uncultured candidatus Brocadiaceae bacterium | reverse complement strand
ACGAGGGCCTGGCCCACGGCGACCGCATCGGCGTCGGCGGCCTCGAAGTCCGTGCCCTCGCGACCCCCGGCCACACGCCCGAGTCGATGTGCTTCCACGTGCGTTGCCCGCGCACCGGCGAGGCGCATCTCTACACGGGGGACACGCTCTTCGTCGGTGACGTCGGCCGGCCGGACCTCCTCGGCAACGAACAGGCCGCGCCACTCGCGCACTCCCTCTACGAGAGCATCACGCGGGAACTCTGGCCGCTCGGCGACGGGATCGTGGTCGCTCCCGGACACGGCGCCGGATCGCTCTGCGGCAAGAACCTGTCGCGCCAGCCGTTCTCGACGCTCGGCCACGAGCGCGCCCACAACTGCGCGCTCGCCGGCAAGAACGCGGATCGGTTCGTCGCCGACCTGCTCGACGGCCTGCCCGCAGCGCCGGCGCACTTCGCGCGGATCGCCACGACCAATCGCCAGGGTCCGCGCCTCGTGCGCGAGCTGCCGCTACCGCGCGCCCTGCACGCCGACGAGGTCGAGCGCGAGCTGGCCAGGGGTGCCTTGGTGGTCGACGTGCGGCCCACCGAGGCCTTCCAGGCCGCGCACATCCCAGGCTCGCTCTTCCTCGGCCCGGCGCCGAGTTCGCAGCTCTGGGCCACCTGGCTGCTGCCGCACGACCAGGACCTGATCCTGCTCGCCACCGACACGGCCGAGGCCCACGAGGCCAGGCGCAAACTGCTGCGCGTCGGGTTCGATCGCGTGATCGGCTTCGTGAACTGCGGGATCGATGCGTGGGAACGCCACGGCGGCGACCTCGGCTGCCTGCGCGATCTCGTGCCCGAGGACCATGCTCACCTACGCGAGCTCGGAGACGCGCCCGCACTGCTCGACGTGCGCCAGCCCGGTGAGTGGGCCGAGTCGCATCCTCACGGAGCCAGGCACCAGCCGCTCGGCCGCCTGCCGGAGATCGCCGCGGCGCTGCGGGACGATGGCCCCCTCGCCGTGATCTGTGCCACGGGGTACCGCTCGGTGATCGCCTGCAGCGTGCTGCTGCGCGCCGGCAAGCGCGACGTGCTCAACATCCCGGGCGGTTTCCGCGCGTGGCGCGCGGCGGGTTGTCCGGTCGAGAGTTGATGGAATCCGGCGGCGTGCTGCCTTCCACTGTCCGCCCATGCTTGGCAGGCCAGGGCAGACGCTGCGCACCGGGATCGGTTTGCTCGCCTGCCTCGGGTCCTTGGGCTGCACCTACTTCGCCGACCGTGCGCTCGATTTCGTCGACCCCTATCGCATCGTGATCGGTGCGAGCACCGGAGTCGGCGTCAGGACGAGCAACCTCGGACTGATCGACACGGGACTGATGTTCGGCCTCAAACCCCGCGCTGGGGCGCTCGGCTGGAAGTACGGCACGCCTCTGCACTTCCTCGCCTCCGACCGCCGCGTCGACATCGACCAGGCCGAGATCTTCATGACCACGAGCGTCCGGGACCTCGACTACACGACCGGCGCCTACGCGAGCGCGCGCAACAGCGCGTTCGTGCTGCCGGCACTCCTGAGCTGGGTCGACGCCACACCGACCGGGTACGAATGGCAGATCCCCGACCACGGCGCGCTCTTCGACGACCGGTTCTGGATCTGGGGCGCCGAGGGTTTCCGCGCCAACCGCTACACGCAGGTCCACGCCTTCGACACCGAGCTCGAGTTGCGCCTGTTCGTCTATCTCGACACCGGGTTCAGCATCGGCGAGTGGTTCGACTTCCTGTTGGGCTGGTTCCTGATCGACATCGCCGGTGACGACGGCAGGCTGGTGGGCAAGTGAGGCATCCGTCGCGGATCCCCGGCTCCTGGCGCGCCTTCCTGCTCGCACTGCTCGCGCTGCTCGCGGCCGGCTGCGTGGTCTCCGACAAGCCGACGCGCTTCCAACCGACCTGGGAGAAGGTCGACTTCACGGCCCCCGGCTGGGA
>CAZSKV010000346.1:0-8401 GCA_964607495.1 uncultured candidatus Brocadiaceae bacterium | reverse complement strand
CATGAGCACAACGTCATCGAGCGGCTGGCTGATCGCAGGTCTTGCGGTGCTCGGCAGTGGACTGCCGGGACAGATCCCGGATGCGAAGAAGCAGACCCTGGTCTTCGGGGTCTACTCGTTCAAGCGGGCGACCGAGGTGTCCAAGGAGTTCGACCCGGCCATGCTCGAGATCCAGCGTGGGCTCACGCAGCGCCTCGGGCACGAGGTCGGGATCCAGGTGCGCATCGCCAAGACCTACGAGGAGGCGCAGGAACAACTCGTCAAGGGCGAGGTCGACTTCGTGCGCTTCGGACCCGCTTCCTACGTGCTCGCCAAGCAGCAGAATCCTGGGATCGAGCTCCTGGTCGCCGAACAGGAAGACGGCCAGAAACGCTGCAAGGGTGTCTTCGTCGTCCGGCGCGACAGCCCGATCCGCATGCTGGAGGACCTGAAGGGCAAGAAGATCGCGTTCGGGGACGACAAGTCGACGATCGGGCGATACCTGTCGCAGGCCGAGCTCGCGAAGGTCGGCTTGCGCATGACGGACCTGGCCGGGCACAAGTACCTCGATCGCCACGACAAGGTCGCTGCGGCCGTGTCGCTCGGGGAGTACGACGCCGGGCCGGTGCACATCGCGACGTTCGAGAGCCACAACGCCAAGAAGGCCAACCTGCGCGTGATCGCTTCGTTCGAGAACGTCGGCAAACCATGGATCGCGCGCACCGGACTCGACCCGAAGGTCGTCGACGCCTTGCGCAAGACGCTGCTCGAACTGGCCGTCCCTGAGGCGCTCGAGGCCCTGAAGGTGCACGGACTGCAGCCGGTGACCGACAGCGACTACCAGCTTGTGCGCCTCGGCATGAAGAAGGCCGAGGAGTTCGCACGCCCACTCGACAAGCCGGCACCCGCGGGAGGGAAGTGACCCGATGCCGGAGGTGCCGATGGCTGCGACCATCGCCGGGCGAATCCGATCGCTCTGGCACCGCCGTCTCTCGACACGCCTGATCTCGGCCACGCTCGCGCTCCTGTTCGCGAGTGCGGTGTTCTCGAGCTGGTACAGCTACCGGGCCGAGGAACGCTTCCTGCACAAGCAGCTCGACGCGTATGCGAACTCGTTGTCGAGCGCCGCAGCCCTCGCCTGTCCGGACGCGCTCCTGAACGACGACTACCCTGCGCTCGACAACTACGTCGAGGAACTCGCGCTCGGCAGGGCGCACGTGGCCTTCGCGCTGGTCGAGCGCTCCGACGGGTTCGTCGCCGCGCGCTTCCCCGATGGCGCCGATCGGGCCGCTGGGCTCGCTGCGAACCTGAGGATCTACTCGACTGCGATCCGCGCCGGCAAGACCGGGACGGTGCTAGGCCATTTCGTGCTCGGCATCGCCGCGGATCACTGGAGCGAGATGCTGGCCCAGCACACGGTCACGCTGTTCTTGCAGTCCAGTGCGAGCTTCCTCGTGATCGGCGTCGTGCTGCTGTTCATGCTCAACCGGATCGTCGGCAAGCCGCTGTATCGGCTGGATGCCGAGGCGCAGCGGCTCGGCAGCGGAGATCTCGAGCACCCGGTAGTGTTCGACGGCGTCGACGAATTCGGCCGGCTCGCCCAGACGTTGGACGAGATGCGGCAGAGACTGCACGCGAGTCATGCTTCCCTCGCGGCGCAGAACGAGAAGCTGAAGGGCCTGGACCGCCTGAAGAGCGAGTTCCTGGCGAACATGAGCCACGAGATCCGGACGCCGCTGAACTCGATCATCGGCAGTGCCGACCTGCTCGTCGATGCCGGGGTCGGGGAGCAGGAGCGGCGCAACTACCTCGAGATCCTGCGGCGCAACGGCACTCATCTGCTCGCCCTCGTCAACGACGTGCTCGACCTCTCGAAGATCGAGAGCGGCAACCTGGTCGTCGAGCGGGTCGACGTGTCGCCACGGGAGATCATCGAGGATGTCGTGGCCTGTCTCAGACACCGCGCAGAAGTGAAGAACCTCGCGTTCGGTGTGCGCTGGCTGACCGCGATGCCGACCGCCATCCAGACGGATCCCACACGCTTCCGGCAGATCCTGCTCAACGTCCTGGGCAATGCGATCAAGTTCACGGAGACGGGTTCGATCGACATCCAGGTTCGCGTACTGGAAGCCAGCAGGGACCGTGAACCACTCTTCGAGGTGGCCGTCATCGACACCGGTAGTGGCATCAGTCCGGAGCAGCAAGAGCGGCTGTTCACGCCGTTCACCCAGGTGGATTCCTCGATCACGCGCCGCCACGGGGGCACCGGGCTGGGTCTCGTGATCAGCCGGCGGCTCGCGCAGCTGATGGGCGGCAACGTCGCACTCGCGAGCGAGCTCGGCAAGGGCACGCGCGTGACGGTCACGGTGGGTGCCGGCACCCTCGAAGGCGTCAAGCGGATCCCGATCGAGTCGGCCGGAGCAGCGTTGCACAAGCCGCCGTCCGCGCGCGATGCGGAGCCGCCGCCGCACACCGCGACACGCCTGTCCGGCCGCGTGCTGCTCGTGGACGATGCGCCGGACAACCAGCGGCTGATCGCGCTGATGCTCGGCAAGTCCGGCCTCGAGGTCGAGGTGGCCGAGAACGGTCAGATCGCGTGCGAGAAGTTCGAGGGGGCCAAGCAGGGTGGCAAGCCGTACGACCTGATCCTCATGGACATGCAGATGCCGGTCATGGACGGCTGCACGGCCACCATCTGGCTGCGCGAGCATGGCTGCCGCATCCCCATCGTGGCGCTGACGGCGCACGCCATGGAGCACGACCGGCAGAAGTGTCTCGACGCCGGCTGTGACGACTACGCGACCAAGCCCGTGCAGAAACAGAAGCTGCTCGAGATCGCGCACAAGCACCTGGTCGCCGCCGGAACCAATCAGGGATAACGCATCCTGATGCGCAGGGTCCGCTGCAACGCGTCCCGCGATTGCAGCAGTTTTCTCCGCACGTCCGGCGCAAGGCCGGCACGCTCTGCCAGGAACTCGTCCACGACCGCGAGCGCATCACCGCTGACCTGGGTCGCGACGAAGGCGTCGAGCCATGCCGGCATGAAGAAGATCCTGCGCATCTGCTTCTGCATCTCGGCGTTCTCGAGCGCCCGGCGCAGGAACTCGGCGCTCCGATCCTCCTGGCCCGGCCAGTTGAAAAACCTCAGGCTGTCCTGGATCCACTGCTCGGGCTGGTCACCCGCGCGCAGGTAGCCTGAGAAGTACGCCGCCTTGGCCACGGGATCGGGATCGGCAGCCAGTGCGATGTACCGATGCCGGCGCGCCTCGTCGCCCTGGCCGATGCTCGCGACCTGCCGCAGTTGGTCGTCCAGGCCGCGCTGGGCGACCAGCGCGGCGAGGGCGAGGTAGCGGTCCTCCAAACCCAGATCGAGCTTGCCAGCGACTGCGCGCGCGAGCAGCTCCTGCACGCGTGGTCCGGGGCAGTTGTGAGCCAGGAACCGGTAGGTCTGCAACCGCCGGTCCGGCTGACCATGCGCGTGTTGCGCGAGCAGGAGGTCGGTCACCTCCTGGACGGCGGTGGCTCGCCGCTCTCCGGTCAACCAGCGCGTCAGTGCCGGTGCCAGCAAGCGCAGCAGCCAGGCATGGGTCTCGGTGTCGGGCTCCTTCGCCAGGACTCGCGTCACGACCCGCGCGAATGCCGCCGGATCGAGCTCGGCCGCCCTGACGGCCTCGTAGAGCTGGGCGATCGCCGTGGACCGGTGTTGCGGGTCTGCGAGCTCATGACCGTGTTCGAGCAGCCAGCGGGTGCTCGTCAGGTCGGGAAGCACGATTGCATAGGCCGTTTCCGCCGGGTTCACGAGGATGGCCAGCGGCGCCGGCTGTCCGGCGAGCTCCGGGACCCCGAGCGACAGCTCGTCGAGCGCGAATGGCCCAACCTCCTTCGCTGACGCCGCAGTGATCCAGTGCACGCCGAGGCGGAGTGGCCACGGCGCCGGACCGCTCTGCGTGAGCGCGAATTCCCCGACGCGATCCTCCCGCAGCGACCAGCGCGGGCGCACGGTTGGCACGCCGGCATCCAGGATCCAGCGGCGGGACCAGGTGCCCAGGTCCTGGCCGCTCGCCTTCGCGAGCGCAGCCACGAGCTGGTCCCAGGTCGCACAGCCGAGACGGTGTGCCTTCACGAAGGCGCGCACGCCGTCCCGGAACACGTCCGGCCCGATCCGCTGCTCGAGCTCGCGGAGTACGGCCGGCGCCTTGTTGTAGACGATCGGTCCGTAGTTCGACTTCGCGGCATCCAGGTTCGCGAGTTCCTGCCAGATCGGAGTCGTGCCTGGAGTCGCATCGACGGCGAGCGCCGGCGGCTTCACGATCTGCTGGAAACGCAGCCAGCTCGCGCGCTCCGGCTCCAGCGCCTCGATCATCTTGTAGGCGAGAAAGGTCGCGAACCCCTCCTTGAGCCAGAGGTCGTCGAACCAACGCATCGTCACGAGGTTGCCGAACCACTGGTGCGCGACCTCGTGGTAGACGAGCGCGCAGCGTGAGTGCACTTCGCTCGCCGTGGGCTCGTGATCGAACACGATCGCACTCTCGCGATAGAAGATTGCACCCGCGTGCTCCATGCCGCCGAACGGGAAGGCCGGCAGCAGCACGGCGTCGAGCTTGCCGAACGCATAGGGTTCGGCGAAGTACTCCTCGAGCCAGCGGCGGGCCCTGACCTGCATCGCCAGCAGTGGAGAATCCTGCAAGCGCTTCGCTTGCGCCGCGCGCGCGAATCCGGCGCCGTCAGCGCTACCGTGCTGCACGAAGGGGCCGGCCGCGAACGCGAACAGATACGTCGGCAGCGGCTGGGTCCAACCCTCCGCGACGTTGCCGACCGATCGCCATCCCTCCGGCAGCTTCAGCTCGACCCGGAAGCGGCCGCGAAGGCTCGGCTGGTCGAAGCACGGAAAGAGGCGATGCGCCTCGCTCGGCACGAGCAGCGTGTAGACGAAGTCCTCGCTCCGCTCCTTGTCGTGGTAGGTGATCAAAGGCGCGTCCGCCGGCGCCTTGCGCGCGACGAACCGTGCGCGCAGCGACTGCTTGCCGGCAGGACGCCCTGGCAGCACGACATGATCGTCCGCAGCCCGGAATGCGCAGTCCTCGAATTCCAGCTCACGGCCGCCGAAGTCGAGCACGAGGTCCTGGGCACTCGCCAACGTGAACGTGATCACGGCGCTGCCCGGCACCCGGTCGCCAGCCCGCGTCAGGTCGAACGCAAGGTCGTAGCTCACGTCCCGGATCGATGCGAGCCGGCTCTCGGCGAGCGCGCGCGAGATGCCCGGGCCTGGTTGGTCTTGGGGCGTCATCAGGAGCAGCAGAGCGGGCAATGCGAGCATCGGATCCCTGTCTACGCGAGGAGCGTCCGTTCGAGGAGCCACCACGTGGCGAGCCCGGCGACCGCCAGCGAGCAGGCCGGGCAGATCCAGCGAGCATACGCGGGCCGGGCCTTCGCGATGGCGATCAGCGGCACGAGCAGTGCCGCGATCAGGATCTGACCGAGTTCGACCCCGAGGTTGAACGCGAGCAGGGGACCCACCGCGGCTGCACCCTGACCGATGCCGAGCTCGCGCAGGACGGAAGCGAAACCGAATCCATGCACGAGTCCGAACACGAACGTCACGAACCAGCGGCTCTCGAACCGCGAGGCGAGGAGGTTCTCGAGGGCGACGCACAGGATCGAGGCCGCGATCAAGGGTTCGACGATCGTCGACGGCAGCACGACCACGTCGAGGGCAGCGAGGGCGAGGGTCAGGGAGTGGGCGAGCGTGAACGCGGTCACGATGCCGACGGTGCGCCAGAACGAGGGCCCGACCAGCAGCAGGGCGATCAGGAAGAGCACATGGTCGTAGCCGAGCAGGATGTGCTCGAAGCCGAGCAGCACGAAGGCAACGAACGTCTGCCCCGCGGGCGTGGCGTGGGTGAGATCGGCCGTGCACCGCCGTGAGCCGCTGTGCAGCATGGCTTGTGCGAGCGGTCGGCCCGCAGCGTCGAGGATCTGGAAGTGCTGGCGATGGCCGCGCGGGAGAAGGGTCAGCAGACCGGCTTCGACTTCGAGGCGGCTGCCCGGCGGCCGCGCGAGGTGGAGTTCGACCTCGATGTCCGGCGGCAGGTCGCGGATGCGCGCATCGGCCGGATCCGCCGGCGTCACCGCGGTGCCCTCCAGAGCGAGCCGGTAGCCGCCAGCCACCGCGGCTCCGGCCTGCAGGCGCGCTCCGAGGGTCGCGAAGTCGGAACGGTTCATCGTGACCGTCACCACGAACGCATGCGGATGCACGCGCAAGGTCGCCGAAGAGAGCCCAGGGTCGTGCGCGCCCGGATGCAGGCTGGCCAGCAGCAGAAGGCAACTGGAGATCATGGTCGAGAGAGGTGTGGCGGTCTCGCCCGCAGCGGGACCGCGAGGTCCGGATCAGGCCCGACCGCGGCGCATCCCACGGGTCCTGGCTCCGGTCCGATAGGCGCGCGAGCGCGTGCCCGCGTCCTTGGCGTGCACATAGGTCGGTTCGTCGCGTGGCCGCCGCACTTCTCTGGGGGGCTGCGCCGGGATCAGGCACTCCTCGCGATCTCCGATCAGGTCGGACCGGCCCGCCGCGAGCAGCGCATCGTGCACCGTCTGCCAGTTCTCGGGGGCGAAGTACTGCATGAGCGAGCGTTGCACCTCGCGGTCGCGCAGCTTCGTGACCGTCTCGACCGGGTGCATCGTGAACGGGTCGAGACCCGTGTAGTACATGCAGGTCGCGATGTCCATCGGCGCCGGGATGAAGTCCTGCACCTGGCGCGGCCGGTAACCCCGCTGCTTGAGGAAGACCGCGAGCTCGATCATGTCCGCGGCCTGCGAGCCGGGATGCGAGGCGATGAAGTAGGGCACCAGGTACTGCTCCTTGTGCGCCTTGGCGCTGGCCGTGGCAAAGCGCTGCGCGAACTCCGTGAACTCCGCCTGCCCTGGCTTCTTCATCAGCTCCAGCACGGAGTCGCTCGTGTGTTCGGGCGCGACCTTCAGGTGCCCGCCGACGTGGTGCGCCGCGATCTCGTCGATGTACTCCTGGCTCAGGTTCGCGAGATCCATGCGGATGCCCGAGCCGATGTGCACCTTCTTGACGCCGGGGATCGCACGGGCTCGCCGCAGCAGTTCGATCGTCGGACGATGGTCGGTGCCGAGCAGCTTGCAGATCGTCGGATGGATGCACGAGAGACGGCGGCAGATCTGCTCGACTTCGGGCTTCGTGCAACGCATCCGATACATGTTCGCGGTCGGCCCGCCGAGATCGCTGATGTGGCCCTTGAAGGCCGGGGCGGCGGCGATCTGGCCCACTTCCTGCAGGATCGACCGTTCACTGCGCGACTGGATGATGCGGCCCTGGTGCATCGTGATCGAGCAGAAGGTGCAGCCGCCGAAGCACCCGCGCATGATCGTGACCGAGTCCTTGATCATCTCGTGGGCCGGGATCGGCTCGGTGTAGCTCGGGTGCGGCCGGCGCAGGTAGGGCAGGTCGTAGATGGCGTCCATCTCCTGCTCCTCGAGCGGCAGTGCCGGTGGATTGACGACCAGCAGCCGATCACCGTGACGCTGGACGAGGCGACGGCCGTTCCGCGGCGAGGTCTCGTGGTGCAGGATGCGCGTCATCGTCGCGAACGCCCGCTTGTCCTGCTGGATGGTCTCGTAGCTCGGCAGCTCGATGGTCTCGCCGCCCTCGGGCAGTTCCTCGGTCCTGCCGAGCAGGTAGGCCGTGCCGCGCAGCGCGCGCAGCTGCCGGATCGAGGCGCCGTGCTGCAGGCCCTGCACGATGTCGAGCAGGACCCTCTCGCCCATGCCGAAGCCGAGCAGGTCGCCCTTGCAGGTCGTCAGGATCGAAGGCCTGACCTGGTCGGACCAGTAGTCGTAGTGCGCGATCCGGCGCAAGCTCGCCTCGACGCCACCGACGATCACCGGGACGTCCGGCGCGGCCTCGCGGCAGCGCTGCGCGTAGACGTTCGTCGGCCGGTCGGGCCGCAGGCCGATCCTGCCGCCCGGGGAGTAGGCATCGTCGTTGCGGCGCTTCCGGTTGGCCGTGTAGTGGTTGATCATCGAGTCCATGTTCCCGGCGCTGACCGCGTAGCACAGGCGTGGCCGGCCCAGGTCGCGCCATGGCGCCGCCGAGCGCCAATCGGGTTGGGCAAGGATCGCGACCCGGAAGCCATGCGCCTCGAGCCAACGCCCGAGGATCGCCATCGCGAACGACGGGTGATCGACATAGGCGTCGCCGGTCACCAACACCACGTCCGGCTGGCCCCAGCCGAGGGCGTCGATCTCGGCACGGGTTGTCGGTAGGAACATGCGCCGGGAGTCTAACGGGTCCGGGGGCAGACCCCCGATCCGTCGCCGCTCAGCGCTTCCTGGCCGGACGCTTCGCGCCCGCCTTCTTGCCGGCCTTCTTCGCCGGCTTGTGCGCCTTCGCCCGCGCATC
>CAZSKV010000345.1:0-1964 GCA_964607495.1 uncultured candidatus Brocadiaceae bacterium | reverse complement strand
GATCGCCGAAGGCAAGCAGGTCACCTACGACCTGCGGCCGGACCGCGACCGCAGCAAGGCATCCGGCACCAGCGATATGGCCACGGCGATCATCGCGAAGCTCTAGACGCCATAAGAACACCATGATGCGGCGCGGGTGCGCCACGAGATATTGTAGGCATCAGGCGGAGCGGCGATTGAAGAGCGCATGTGTGCGCCAGGGATGGTTCTTGGTCGGTTTGCCATTGACGACCAGTTTAGGCCGGGGTGGCTGCTGGTCGAGCGCCATCGCCGGTGGTGGGAGCGGGGCTGGATGTGCTGGTGGACCTGGATCCGGACAGGCGACCGGCTGCTGGCGCCGCTGTCGGCGGGTGGTGGTGACCGCTCTGCCCTCGGCGCGTACCTGGCCCCAGAGCTGTGGCCACTGCTCTTGCCAGCGACCGTTGCCATCCACACAACGCAGACACACCAGCGGATTGACGTTGTGCCGTGCCCAGTGCATCCCGCGTCCTTTCAGGCGCGCCTCGACGATCAGCTTGTTGGCACTCTCGACAGTGCCGCTGCCAATCGGATAGCCCAGCGCCCGAAACGCGGCATAGGCAATCTGCGCCCGCCGGCTGGTCAGGTAGCGCAGCGCCTCCCCGATATGCTCATCCTGGTCGGCTGCGTCCGGCGGCTGCGACTCGCCGAGTCGAGCCAGGACCAGCTCCGGGTCCCCGCACAGCAAGGTCCGCCGCTGGTCAGCCAGCCACGTCCGCGCACGGACGGGATCGCGAGGATAGAGCGCGTCAGCGGCGCGGGCCAGATAGCCGACAGCATGGGGAAAGTCCAGGATGCGCACCGCGTCATGCCGGTGCAGATCCAGAAAGCCCTGACACCACAGCGCGCCATCGACGACCCCGACCACCGTCCCCGCCGTCGTCGTCCCGCGCCGCTGGGTCTCGACCGTCGCCAGTCGCCCAAACGTGTCGGCATCGGCCAGACGTGAGAAGTAGCTCAGGTCAACGGTGGTCGGCGCGCTGGCGCTGGCGTCCTGCGCTTGGACCGTCCCAATCGCGAGTGTCTTGACCTCGGTCCAGCTGCCATCGCGCAGCGAGACCAGCGCGCCATCCACACTCAGGTGCTGGACGGCTGGTCCAGTCGGAGGAGCGGGCAACTCCCGCTCGATGCGTTCCAACGCAGTGGTCTCCAGCGCCACCCCGGCCGCCCCAGCCCGTTCGGTCAGCCGCCGCACCGTCTCGCCGCTGATCGCGACCCCGCTCACCAGCGTGACGAGCCGCGCCGCGACCTGAAAGGGGAGGAGCGTGCCAAACAGCACGGCCCACTCGACCAGCCGGGGACTGAACTGGCTCGGCCCCAGAGCGAGGACCTCATCCAGGGGGAAAATGCCCGACGCCACAGCGCGGGCAGCGGGCGTACGTGCGGCTGATCGGCACCGCCTGGTCCCCATCGACCAGCACCTGGCGGGTGCGCTGCCCCAGGCTGACCACCCGGCCGCCGCAGTCTGGACAGCGCGGTCGCTCCGCCGCTGGGCGACCGGCCACTTGCCCAGCCGGGTCGGCCGCAACCAGATCCGCCAAGAGCTCGGCTCGCATCACGCGCAACGCGGCGTCGAGTGCCGCTTCGATCTCAGCAAACGTCGCCCGCGGATGGGCACGCCGCCACAGACGCACCTGCTTCATCGCACGCTCATAGCCTGCCTGCCAGCGCGGATCAAGCGCCTCACTATCGCTCATCACGGTCCCTCCCAGCTCATTGACTCAGAGGAACACTCTACCGCGCTTCGTTCGGTTACAAAATCCTGTGGCGCACCCGTGTCCAACCGGCCAGTTGACAAGCGGGCGTTTGTACGTACGATTCTGGCGAGCCTAAGCAGCGTGCGCCGGTACTGGAGGGGCAAGGAATGCCCTGGTTGCCACATCGTCACCCAATCAATGGTCGGCGAGGCGTGTTACGGAACGTCGTTCCCGGCGTACTGGTTGTCG
>CAZSKV010000344.1:0-4674 GCA_964607495.1 uncultured candidatus Brocadiaceae bacterium | reverse complement strand
CCGCTGCCGCTGCCGCCGCTCACCGGCAACCTGCTGATCGATCCGGCGCTGATCGCGTTCGTCGGCCAGGCGGTGATCCCGGCCAGCGGTGCCTACACGTGGGGATTGAACTTCGCGCCCTACCAGATCGTGCTGCAGGGGGTGTCGCTGCAGCCGACGCTCGCGACCGCGTCGTTCACCGATCTCGTGTACTGATCCCGGCGCGCGCGCCCTCGTGCCGCGCCTGCCGCGTGGCCGTGCGCGCGGCCGCGCGCGTGACCTGGGCGCGTTCGTAGTCACGGCGCACGTCGGGTGCGGCGTCGGCGCCGAGGTACTCGATCAGGAGTTCGGAGAGCCGGTGCAACGCGATGCCGTGCAGCGCGCCGGCCTTGCTGTGCAGCCACTCGGAGAACGCGAGGAAGCGCGCGAACGGCGTGCCCGCGGCCCACAGGCGCGGCGCGGTGCTCACGAAGTGGCCGCTGTTGACCACCAGGTCCCAGGCGCGCGCGAAGCGGCGCAGCTGCTGCAGCTCGGAGAACGCCAGACAACGGGTGCTCAGGATCTCGTACGGCGGTTCGCTCGCGTAGACCATCTGCCATGCGGCGTCGTGGCGGCAGATCGGCGTCCCGCGCAGGCGCTTGAGGATGCCGACCTGGATCTCGTGCGGCCGCAGGGCCAGCAGCGCGTCGAAGCCGCGCGCGAAGCTCGCGAGGTCCTCGCCCGGCAGACCGGCGATCAGGTCGGCGTGGATGTGCACGCCGGTGTGCTCGCGCAGCCACCGGAAGTTCGCAGCGAGCCGCGCGGGGTCCTGCCGGCGTGAGATCCGCGCGCTCGTCGCCGGGTCGAGGGTCTGCACCCCGATCTCGAACTGCAGCACCCCCGGCGGAAAGCGCGCGATCAGCGCCTGCAGCGGCTCCGGCAGGCGGTCGGGGACCATCTCGAAGTGCAGGAAGAGCCCGTCGCCCTGGCGTTCCAGGAAGAACTCGAGGATCGCGCTGGCGGTCGCGACCTCGAGGTTGAACGTGCGGTCGACGAACTTGAAGTGCCGCACGCCGCGCGCGTGCAGGCGCGCGAGCGCGGCCAGGAACGCCGGCAGCGGGAAGCGCCGCACCGGCACGTCGAGCGACGACAGGCAGAACTCGCAGGTGAAGGGGCAGCCGCGCGAGGCCTCGACGTAGACGATCCGGTGCGCGACGTCGGTCGCGTCGTAGAGCTCGTAGGGCAGCGCCACCCGCGCGAGATCGGGCAGCGGCGCGTCGACGATCCGCGGCGGCGTGGCGCCGGCAAGGCGCGCGCGGCAGAGCTCGGCGAACGCGAGATCGGCTTCGCCGCGCAGCACGTGGTCGGCGACCTGCGTGATCTCCTGGGTCCCGGTCTCGTGGCTGACCTCGGGCCCGCCGAGCACGAGGACGACCTCGGGCGCGACCTGCTTGAGGGCGCGCGCGACCGCGAGCGACTCGCGCGCGTTCCAGATGTAGACCCCGAGGCCGACGATCCGCGGGCGCTCGGCGAGCAGCCTCTCGACGAGGTCGAGCGGGCGCTCCTGCAGCGTGGACTCGAGGATCCGCGCGCGGGGCGCGAGCTCGCCGAGGTTCGCGAGCAGGTAGCGCAGGCCGAACGCGGCATGGATCCACTTCGCGTTCAGCGTCGTCAGCACGATGTCCGGCATCGGCCGCCCATCATTGCCGCTGGTTGGCGCCCTGCGTAGCCTCCGCCGCCCATGCACGAGCTCAAGCGCAGCCTAGGCCTCGTCTCCGCGATCTCGATCACGGTCGGCGCGGTGATCGGGTCGGGGATCTTCATGAAGGCGCTCGACGTGTCGCGCAACCTGCCGGACGCCACCTGGGTCTACGGCACCTGGCTCGTGCTCGGGATCATCTGCCTCTTCGGCGCCTTCGCCTATGCCGAGCTCGGCACGATGTTCCCCGAGGCCGGCGGCATGTATGCGTTCCTGCGCGAGTCGTGGGGGCGCTTCCCGGCCTTCCTCTACGGCTGGACCTTCCTGCTGGTGATCAACAGCGGCACGCTCGCGGCGTTGGCTGCGGCCTTCGCCGAGAACCTGTCGAGTCTCACGCCGCTCTCGCAGACCGAGCAGGCGCTGCTCGCGGCCGGGATGATCTTCGTGCTCGCGCTCGTGAACCACTTCGGCGTCGACTGGGGTGCGCTGCTGCAGAACGTGTCGACCTTCGCCAAGGTCGGCGCGCTTGCGGCGATCGTCGTCGGGGGGTTCTTCTTCGCGGCGTCCGGCGCGCAGCCGGCGCAGGTTGCGGAGGTCGTGCCGGCCGTATGGCAGGACCATTGGCTGCAGGCGCTGGTCGCCGCCTGCATCCCGATCTTCTGGGCCTACGAGGGTTGGTACCAGCTGCCCTACAACGCGGCCGAGCTCAAGAACCCCGCGCGCGACCTGCCGCGCGGCCTGATCTGGGGGTTGCTGCTGCTGATCGCCATCTACCTGCTCGTGAACGCCGTCTACATCCAGCTCGTGCCGCTGGCCGAGATGCGCACGCTCACGAACGCGGTCGACGTGCCGAAGACCGCGATCGCGCGGATCGTCGGCGGCGCCGGCAACTGGCTCGCGCTGCTGATCTCGATCTCGGTGCTCGGCGCCGCGAATCCGAACCTCTTGAGCTCGCCGCGCGCGTTCTATGCGATGGCCAAGGACGGCCTCGTGCCGGCGTCGTTGATGTACGTGCACCCGCGCTACCGCACGCCGACGATCGCGATCTGGAGCCAGGCGATCTGGGGCATGGGCCTCGTGGTCGTGCTCAAGACCTTCAAGGACCTGACCGAGTACGTGGTGTTCGCGTCGCTGCTCTTCTATGCGTTGACGGTCGCCGGGGTCTACGTGCTGCGGGTGCGCGCGGCCGACCGCCCGCGCACCTACCGCTGCTGGGGATTCCCGGTCACGCCGCTGCTCTTCATCGCGGTCACGCTCGCGGTCGACTGGCTGACGCTGATGAACCCGCACGAGCGCACGAACGCCCTGATCGGCCTCGCGATCATCGCCGCCGGCGTGCCGGTCTACTTCCTCACGAAGCGGCGTTGATCAGGAAGGTCGCCGTGTGCGCGAAGTAGCGGCGCATGATCCCGGCCGCCGGTTCGGGGATGCCGACCTCGGCCATGGCCTGCAGCATGTCGTCGTACCAGGCGTCGCGCGCGGCCTGATCGATCCGGAACGGCGCATGCCGCATGCGCAGTCGCGGATGCCCGCGCTGCTTGCTGTACTCCTGCGGCCCGCCGAAGAACTGGATGAAGAACGTCGCCTGGTGCTCGATCGCCTGGTCGAGCAGCGGCGGGAACATCGCGCGCAGGCGTGGGTCGCGGTCGACGCGCGCGTAGAACGCGCGCGCGAGCGCCCAGAACTTCTCGGTGCCGAGCGCAGCATGGACGCTGGCCGGGCCGTCGCAGAGGGCCACCAGCTGCGCGAAGTCCTGCGCCTCGTGGTCCGGCCCCGCGGCGCGGATCGTCTCGAGCGGGCGGAAGCCCCACCCGATCGCGCAGGCCGCCGTGCCCGCGGCCCGCGCCGCCCTGACGTCGTTCGCCGAGTCGCCGACGTAGAGCGCGTCCCAGGGTCCGGCGTAGAGCTGTTGCAGGCACGCGAGCAGCGGTCCAGGCTCCGGCTTCTTGCCGGCCGGGGTGTCGCCGCCGACGACGGCGCCGAAGGCCTCGGCGAGGCCGACGCCGGCCAGGATCCGCGCGGCGAAGGCTTGCGGCTTGTTGGTCACGACGCCGAGGCGCACGCGCCCGCGCAGCGCCTCCAGGCCCTCCCGCACGCCCGGGTAGACGGTCGTCGCATCGAGGCAGTGCTGCTCGTGGTGCTGCCAGTAGATGGGCTTCGCCTCGGCGACCGGAACCGGCACCGTGCGCTCGAGCAGCGTCAGCAGGCCATCGCCGACCGCGGCCTTCACCTCGTCCAGGGCCAGGGCCGGGCGGCCGAAGTGCGCGCGTGTGTGGTTGATGCTCGCCGCGATGTCGGCGGCCGAGTCGATCAGCGTGCCGTCGAGGTCGAAGAGCAGGGTCGAGTACATCCGGCGCCTTCTAGTAGATTGCCGCGCGATGGAGAAGAGCAGCTCCTTGGATCCCATCTGCCCGAAGTGCGGCGCGCCGCTCGGGGCGACCCGGTTCTGCGAGCGCTGTGGCCAGCCGATCGCCGAACGTGCCGAGGCCAGGCCCGGCGCCCCGAGCCCGGAACGCAGCCGGGCTGCCTACCAGCTGAACCGTGCGCTCACGACGATCCGCGGGGCTCGCGGGTTGTTCTGGTTCTTTGCGATCTCCGCCGCCTCGATGCTGCTCTTGCTCCAGACCCCTAGGAGCTGCCTTCTCGATGCCGACGAGGCTGACGAGGCCGCACGGCCCCTGAAGTACCTGTCGATGGCCTTGCTGATGCTCGTCGCCGTGACCGGCGCGCTGCGCATCGGCAAGGAGCCACTGCTCTGGGGCATCTCACTCGCCGCGATCTGCACGTTGAACCTCGTGGCAGTCGTGGCGCAGGTGATCGAGGACGACCTGCGCCTCACCACCATCGTCCTCCCGGGGCTCTTCGCCCTCTTCGCCTGGGCGGCGATCGCCCCGCTCGCGAAGGCGCAGCGCCTGCTGCGCGCGCACGGCGACCTGCGGATCGCGCAGCAGATCCGCGGCGAGTTCCGCCGCGCCGAGGTCGCTGAGAGCGAGCTCGGGCGCCGCGCGCGCGAGCGC